>NZ_JBDJAW010000008.1 GCF_039649665.1 Microbispora sp. ZYX-F-249
CCGTACGAGCGCGAACGGATCGACGGCCCCGGCGACACGTGCCATGGGGCGAACCCAGTCCACCCGACCAGCAACTTCCGCCCCTCAGGAGGTGGCGATCATCAACCGACCACCCAGGCAGCAGCCGGTCCGCAGCCGGGTGCCCGGCCTCGTCGCCGCGTTCGTAATCGGCGCGCTCGTCGCCGGCGGCCTGGTGTTCTGGACGACCCGGCCGAGCTCGATCGAGCAGATGGCCAGCGAGATCCGCGCCCAATCCGCCCTCCGCGACAAGACACAGATCAAAGCCCTGACCGAGCTGGCCCGTACCACGCGCGACCGGCTCGTGCCGGTGGTCGAGGGGCTGAGCCGGGCCATGCCCGTCGACGGCACCGCGGGACCTGCCGTGGTGACCACGGCCGACGTCGAGAACTGGCGGAAGGAGGCCGCGGCCGCCGCCGAAGGCTTCGCCGACCCACCGTCCGGCGAGACCGCCACCAACGTGGCGCGGTCGACTCTCGCCTCCGCCGCCCGGCAGCTCGCCACGACCGTCGAGACCTATGCGGCCGCGCGGGACCTCACCGGAGCGGCCCGCACCACCGCCATGGACCTGGCCGTACGGCAACGGGCCGACGCGCTCTTCACCTGGTCGGTCGGAGGCACCGCCCTCGACGCCGTGAACGTCGACGCCGGCTACGGGCACCAGCACGTGTTCCTCCCGACGACGCCCGGCGATGGAGCGCTCACCCCCGACACCGAACCTGAGGGGAGTCACGAATCGTGACCAAGGCACTTAAATACGTCCTCGCCGTCCTGCTGGCCGGGCTCGCACTGACGCTCGGCGCACCGGCGGCCTCCGCTCACGGCGGGCCGATCAAGCTGGAGGTGATCGGGGACGGCGACCACAACGTCAACGTTCTGGTGACGTACAAGGAGGACAAGCACCCCGTCACGGAGATCGTCGAGGCGACGCTGACCGCGACCGCCACCGACGGCCGCACCTTCGGACCGGTGCCGCTGAGGTCGGCGCCCGAGGGTCAGAACCTCTACCACGCCGCGGAGCCGCTGCCGAGCGGCGAGTGGAAGGTCACCGTGAAGGCGACCGAGCCCGCCAAGGCGAGCAAGACGGTGACGGTGAAGGCCGGTGCGGTCGACGTCGTCCCCGAGGCCCCGGCGACCACGCTCAATCCGGAGAAGGCGGCGGCATCCGGGTCCGTGCTCAGCGAGCGGTCGGCCGCGCAGGACGCCGACGACTCGGGCATGGCGCTGAAGATCGGCATCATCGCCGTCGTGGCGGTCATCGCCGTCGCGGCCTTGGTCTTCATCCTCCGTCGCAGGAACCTGTACGCCCGGCGCTGAGCGCGCACGGTCCTGCCCGGCCCCGGCCGGCGGCAGGTGCACATCGGGCACGCTTCCGCCGAGCATTCGGTTGTCACAGGAGGGCCGGTCACATCCGACCGGCCCTCCTGTGTCGTATCCGGCGAACAGGGCTCGCGGCGAATGGGGTTCCGACGAGTGAGGTTCCGGCGAATGGGGAAGGGCCGCCCGAACGCCCTGACGGCCCGGAGGGGAAGGGCCCGGGGGAAAGGCGCCGCAGGGGAAGCACGGGAGGGGGGATCCCGGCGGGCGTTCGGACGGCCTCGGTAGGCTCCGGCCGGTCGGAGACCGGCCGTCGCGAGGTTCCAGGATTTGCTCCGCTCCGGCAGCATCCGGCTCTCTGCCACCGGTCACACATGTCACCGATTACGCGTGTCACCGGTCGCGCCGCCGCCGGTCGCGAGACTTCAGCTTCTGCTCCGCTCCGGCAGCATCCGGCTCTCTGCCACCGGTCACGCGTGTCACCGGTCGCCGCCGGGCCCGGCCGGCTCGTCACCGGCCGACGCGCGGCTCGTCGGCCACGACCGGCGACACGGGCCGGTCAGGAAGCGGCCGGGGCGAAGACGCCGAAGAGGTTGCCGGACGGGTCGTGGAGGTAGGCGAAGTCGGGGCCGCTCTCGTTGCCCACGACCTCACTGAGCACCTTCCCGCCCAGGGCCTCCACCTTCCGGCAGGTCTCGGTCACGTCCCGCACCAGGACGGTGAAGACGGCGTGACCGGGCATGTCCCCGCCGGTGCCGAGCACCCCGCCGCGCACCTCGTCGTCACCGTCATAGCTGATGAGCCGGTAGTCCATGCCGACGGCGGCCGAGTCCTCGTCCGTGCGGAAGCGCCAGCCGAACAGGTCGCCATAGAACCGCTGGACACCCTCGGGGTCGTCGCTCGCGATCTCGAACCAGCCGACCGTGTTGACGGCGGGGGCGGGAGTGGTCATCGTCGTTCTCTTTCTCTCTGCTTCCGGTGCTCTACTTCCGGGCTTCCGGGCTTCCGGGTTCTCGGTGAGGTAGAGCCTCCCGCCCTTCGGCGACACCCCCCTGTCGGCGTTTCCAGGATTTCACGAACGTTTTTTCGAAACTCGGGTCAGTCGAGCGCCGGTGTCCTCGCGATCATGTCCGGCACGTCGGCGTCGAACGCCTCAAGGGGCCGGCCGGGCACCGGCTCCTCGGTGAGGACGGCCTCGGCGATCCGGTCGAGCCGGAACACCCTGACGGCGTCGCGCAGGCGGCACCAGGCCACCAGATACCACCATCCGCTCCGCCCGCCGACGAACGCCCCGGGCTCCACCTCCCTGGTCGTCAGCACACCGTGCGCGTCGCTGTACCGGATGCGCAGGACGACGCTCCGGAGCAGGGCCTCCTCGATCACCCTGCCGATCGACCCGGTGTATCGGGACTCCGGCTTGTCCTCGGTGAGGATCTGCACGCGGGCGGCCAGCTGCCGGGCCCGCTCCCCCTCGGGACCGGGCATGGCGGCGACGAGCTTGCGCAGCGCGCTGCGCGCGTCGTCGGCGAAGGGCTGCTGTTCTGTACGGCTGAGGGCGATCGCCACCGCCACGGCCTCGGCGGGGGTGAAGTTGAGCGGGGGCAGGGACATGCTCTTGTCCAGCGCGTAGCCTCCCCGCCGCCCGACCTCCGCGTAGATGGGCACGCCGGCCTGCTGCAGCGCGGAGATGTCCCGCTCGATGGTCCGCGAACTCACCTCGAAGCGCAGGGCGAGCTCACGCGCGGACCGGCAGCGCGGGGAGATCGCCCGCAGGTCCTCGACGATCGCGTAGAGCCGGTCGGTACGGTTCACGCCGCAGAGGGTAGGCCACCGCACCGACAATTCTCGCTGACCCGTTCGAGTGACGCGCGTTCCCGCAGGCCACGGCGGGAGCGGCAGGAGCCGGAGCGCATGCCGCGGCGGCGGGCGCCGGATGTCCGTCAGCCGCCGACGGCCTCGGCGAGTTCGGCCAGGCGGTCGCGGCCCGGCTCGGGGAACCGCTCGTCCAGGACCTCCGCCCAGGAGATCCGGTCGAGCCGGAAGACGCGCACGTCGTCGCGCAGCCGGCACCAGGCCACCAGGTACCAGTGGCCGCCCCTGCCGCCGAGGCAGATGCTCGGCTCGACGTCCCTGACGGTGGGCACGCCCTTGCTGTTGGCGTATTCCAGGCGCAGCACGTGCCGCCCGCGCAACGCCGTGTCGATGGCGCGCTTCACCGAGTCGGGGCCCGCGAGCGCGTACCCGCCCTGGTCGAGCCGGATCGGGACCCCGGCCTCCCGGAGCTTCGCGACGTCGCGCACGACGGTGCTCCTGCTGACCCCGAGGCGCGAGGCGAGCTCGCGCGCCGACAGGCACCCGCCGGATTCCAGCTCCTTCACCAGCGCGTCGCGGCGTTTCATGATTCGACGCTACGTCGATCAGTCCGGCGAAACCCGCCTAACACACCTCACTCGGACGCCACAGCACTATCACCCCAAGGGCGCAGGAGTCCCCCAGGGACGGGTGTTGCGGATGCGCTCGGGCGGTATCCCGCACAGGGCCGCGCGCTCACACCCGAACCGCTGCCAGTCGAGCTGGCCCGGCGCGTGGGCGTCGGAGTCGACGGCGAACTCGCAGCCCATCTCGTACGCCAGCCGCATCAGGCGCTTGGGCGGGTCGAGCCGGTCGGGCCGGGAATTGATCTCCACCGCGACCCCGAACCTCCGGCACGCCTCGAAGACGATCTCGGCGTCGAACCGGGACTCCGGCCGCCCTCGTCCGCGTACGACGCGGCCGGTGCAGTGCCCGAGGACGTCCACGTTGGGGTCGGCCACCGCCGTGACCATCCGCCGGGTCATCTCCGCGGCGTCCATCCGCAGCAGCGAGTGGACGCTCGCCACCACGACGTCCAGCCGCTCGAGCAGCTCGGGCTCCTGGTCGAGCGAGCCGTCGGTGTTGATGTCCACCTCGATGCCGGTCAGGATCCGGAACGGCGGGCCGCCGTCCCCGGCGTACCGCTCGTTGAGCCCGGCGACCGCGTCGAGCTGCCGCCGCAGCCGGTCCGCGGACAGGCCGTGCGCGACGGTCAGCCGGGGCGAGTGGTCGGTCAGCGCGAGGTACTCGTGACCGTGCGCGCGGGCGGCCTCGGCCATCTCCTCGATGGGCGACCCGCCGTCCGACCAGTCGGAGTGGCTGTGGAAGTCGCCGCGCAGCGCCGACCGCAGCGCCTGCGCGGCCTCGTCCAGGTCGACGTCCTTGGTGTCCTCCAGCCGCCGCAGGTAGGTCGGCACGGCGCCGTCCAGTGCCTCCGTGACGGCCAGGGCCGTGACCTTGCCGATGCCCTTCAGGTCCGTCAGGCCGCCGGTGCGCGCGAGCCGCACCAGCTCCTCGCGGGGCAGGCCCTCGATCACGGCGGCGGCGCCGCGGAAGGCGCGCACGCGGTACGTCGGCTCGCCGGCCCGTTCCAGCAGGAAGGCGATGCGCTTGAGTGCCTCGACGGGATCCACATCCGGCACGCTACCCGGCGTACGGAGTATCGGCTGGACGAGACATAACAGACTCATCAGGAACCTCAGGCCCGCCTGTCCCGTTCGTCCAGCCAGACGATAATGTGTGCCGATCTCGACAAGCAGGAGCCCGATTGGCAGAGCCCGGGGAGAGCCCCCCACCGAAGACACCGCCGCCCGGCAACTCCTCCTTGCCCACCCATCCCATGGCGATGAGCGGCGCGCCGCGGCCGGCGGCGACGCCTCCCGCGAGCGGCGTCAAGTCCTCCACCATGATCAAGCTCGGCACGCTGGGCGTCCTGTCCGTCCTCGTCGTCGGCTTCTGCGCGGCCCAGGACGACGACTACGAGGAGGTCGGCGCGGACTGCGTGGACACCTCCACGATGAACCCGGACGGGTCGTACGTCGTCGTCGACGACTCCTACTGCGACGACGATGACGACGGCCACAGCCACTACTCCGGCTCGCACGGCGCGTACCGCTGGTACTACGGCGGCACCCGCAACGGAGGCCGCGTCTACCACGGCACGACGATCCGGCCGGCCGACGCGCACATCACCACCCGTACCGGGCGCGTGGTCCAGCGGGGCGGGTTCGGATTCGGCCACGGCAGCCGCGGCGGCTGACGGATGCGCAGAACGACCTCGGCGCCCAGGGAGAACTGGGCCGCCCTCATCGAGTCGCAGGGGCTCGCGTTCCACCGCTCCGCCCACCCCGAGGGACTCACCCGGCCGTACTGGGACGAGAGCGCC
The DNA here is from genome assembly GCF_039649665.1 of Microbispora sp. ZYX-F-249. Lineage (NCBI taxonomy): Bacteria > Bacillati > Actinomycetota > Actinomycetes > Streptosporangiales > Streptosporangiaceae > Microbispora > Microbispora maris. The sequence continues at coordinate 5,573 of NZ_JBDJAW010000008.1, forward strand.
CACTACGTCTTCACCATGGACGAGGTCCTGTCCCTGGAGGAGCAGGTCGAGGAGCTGCACCGGATGTGCCTGGCCGCGGCCGGCCACATCGTGGCCTCCGACCGGTTCGCCGACCTCGGCATCCCGCCGCACTGCCGCGCGGCGGTCGCGGAGTCGTGGCGGCGGCGCGACCCGCACGTCTTCGGCCGGTTCGACCTGCGCTACGACGGCACGGGACCGGCCAAGCTGCTGGAGTACAACGCCGACACCCCGACCAGCCTGGTCGAGAGCTCCGTCGTGCAGTGGTTCTGGCTCAAGGACGTGTATCCCGAGGACGACCAGTGGAACTCGATCCACGAGCGCCTGGTCGACCGCTGGAAGTCGCTCACGCTCCAGACGGGCCCGGCCCACTTCGCGTGGACCAGCGCCGACGAGACGGGCGAGGAGGCGATGACCATCGGCTACCTCCAGGAGACCGCGGAGCAGGCCGGGCTCGTCACGGCGGCGATCGCCATGGAGGACATCGGCTGGGACCCGCTCAACCGCCGGTTCGTCGACCTGGAGCACCGGGTCGTCCGCACGCTGTGCAAGCTGTACCCCTGGGAGTGGATCGTCGCCGAGCCGTTCGCGCCGCACGCGCTCGCGCAGCAGGTCTCGATGACGTGGATCGAGCCGCTGTGGAAGATGCTGCTGTCCAACAAGGCCCTGCTGGCGATCCTCTGGGAGCTGTATCCGGGCCACCCCAACCTGCTGCCCGCCTACCTCGACGGTCCCCGCGAGCTGGCCGGCGGTCCCGGCTACGTGCGCAAGCCGCTGCTCGGCCGCGAGGGCGCCTCGATGCGGATCGCCGCGCCGGGCGTCGAGATGGAGACCGCGGGCGAGTACGGCACGGAGGGCTTCGTCTACCAGGAGTTCCTGCCGCTGCCCGAGTTCGACGGCTGGCGTCCGGTGCTCGGCGCCTGGATGGTCGACGACGAGTCGGCCGGGCTCGGCATCCGGGAGACCTCCGGCCTCGTCACCGACGACACGTCCTCTTTCGTCCCCCACCGCATTCACGGCTGAAAGCGAAGGCCCCCGTGGACACCAAGACCTCCATCGCCGACGTGCTCGCGCACGGCTCCCTGGCGATCCTCGCGTACGCCATCCTGGGCGTGCTGCTGCTCGTCGCCGGGTTCTACGTCATCGACCTGGCGACGCCCGGCAGGCTCAGCAAGATCATCCGTACCGACCGCAACCCCAACGCCACGGTGCTGGCCGCCTCCAGCGTCGCCGGCGTCGGGCTCGTCGTGGCGGCCTCCATCTGGTCGTCGGGCGGCGTCCTGCAGGAAGGGCTCCTCGCGACGCTCGTGTTCGGCCTGGTGGGCATCGCCGTGCAGACGCTCGGCATGGTCGCCTTCGACAAGGTCGCCGGCATCTCGGTGCGCGAGCTCGTCCGCGAGACCACGCTGCAGCCCGCCGCCGTGCTCCTCGGCGTGACGCACTTCTTCATCGGCCTCATCACGGCCGTCGCCGTCATCTGACCTCGTACGCGCGTGGTCCCGCGCGCCGTGAAACATTCATCGGCCGGCGGGAGGACGCGCAGGTGGGAGCGGCGGGCGTCCCGCGCAGAAGTTTGCGCGGGTACGCCCGTATAGACCGTTCCCGCCCCGAGGGCCTACTCTCCTCCTCATGATCACGGGGACCACGACGCCCGGGCAACCGGCGGAGGAGTCGCCCCGGAAAGCCAGCGACCCCGACGACACCCTGGAGGCAGCCGCCGTGGACGGAACGGCCGTCGCGGAGCCGGAGGACACGGCAGGCCCCCGGGCGGCCGACGCGGCCGATGCGACCGGCGCCACCGCCGCCGAATCGGAGGAGCAGCGGGGCGACCGGGCCGCTGAGAGCGCGCCCCGGGGTCCGGCCGGACGGTTCCTGAGGTCCCACCGGCACCTGATCGCGGTGTCCGTGCTGTGCGGGCTGTCGGCGGCCCTGAACTGGACCCTGTCGCTGCTCAGGTTCGCCCACTTCCAGGTGGCCACCTACGACCTCGTCATCTTCGACCAGGCGGTGCGGGGATACTCGCGCTTCTCCGCGCCCACGGTGCCGCTGCGCGGGGTCACCGGCGGCCTCGGAATGGACTACGTCCAGCTCGCCGACCACTTCTCACCGATCCTGGCCGTGCTGGCGCCCTTCTACTGGCTCCACGACGGACCCGAGACGCTCCTCGTGGCGCAGGCCGTGCTGTTCGCCCTGGCCATCCCGTTCATCTGGATGTTCACCCGCCGTGTGCTGGGCACCCCCCACGCCTACCTCGTCTCCGCCGCGTACGCGATCTCCTGGCCGATCGCGCAGGCGACGGCGGTGGAGTTCCACGAGGTCGCCTTCGTGCCGCTGCTGAGCGCGATCGCCATCGAGCGGCTGCACGCCGGACGGCGGCTGCCCGGGCTGCTCGCGGTGCTCGGCCTGCTGCTCACCAAGGAGGACCTGGGCCTCATGGTGGCGGGCCTCGGCGTGTGGCTGTTCCTCACCGGGCAGCGCAGGCTCGGCGCCGGGCTGGCCGTCGCCGGAGTGGCCGTGTTCGAGGTGGTGCGCAAGTTCCTGATCCCGATGGCGGGCGGCAACCCGGCCTACTACACGCGCTACTCCAAGCTCGGCGAGGACCTGCCGCAGATGCTGTGGAGCGCGGTCACGCGGCCGCACGAGTTCGTGGCCATGCTCTTCGACGACCACTCGAAGTGGGACACCTGGGGCCTGCTGCTGTGGCCGGCGCTGTTCCTGTGCCTGCTGTCCCCGCTGGTCCTGGCGGCGCTGCCGCTGATCCTGGAGCGACTGCTGGCCGACTCGGACAACTGGTGGTCGACCGGCTGGCACTACGACGCGTTCGTCATCGTGATCCTGCTGATGGCCGGGGTGGACGGCGCCGCCCGGCTGATCCGGTGGCTGGAGCGGCGGGGGGTGCCGCGCCCCGGGCACGGCCTGCGGCTGGCCTACGCCGCCGCGGTCTTCGCGGTCGCGGTCACCACGGTCCCCTACCGGCCGTTCGACAACCTGATGAACCCCGACTTCTACCATCCCGACCCGCGTACGGCGGCCCGGGAGCAGGCCATGAGCCTGGTTCCCGACGGCGTCGTGGTGGAGGCGACCGACGACTTCGGCGCGCGGCTGTCCGGCCGGACGACCGTGCTGTGGTGGGACTACCAGAAGCGCGGCACGCCCTGGATCGTGGCCTCGGTCAACAACGACCTGCGCGGCCTGATCAACAGCTACCTCTCCGAGGGCTACGAGATGCGCCTCGACCGCGAGGACATCGTCGTCCTGCACCGCATCGGGGCCTGACGCCGCCGTTCCCACCTGCGGCGACGCCGTCCACGCCCCCGTACGGCACGATCTACGGGATGACCTGGCACGCTAGAGGGCGTGAGCGAGCGGGGCACGGGGAGCGGCGGACAGGTGCGTACGGACGGGCAGGGCGACGTCGCCCGGGTGGCCGGAGACGGTGTGGCCGGAGACGGTGTGGCCGGAGACGGTGTGGCCGGAGACGGTGTGCCGATGAGCGACAGGATCCGGGAGGACACGGCGCGACGGCTCGACCGTGCCATGGGCAGCCTCGGGACGGCCGCGATGGCCCGGATGGAGGAGCGGCTGGCCTGGTACCGCGCGCTGTCGGCGGAGGACAGGTCGTGGGTCGGCCTGGTGGCGCAGGCCGGCATCGCGGCGTTCGTGGAGTGGTTCGGCCACGCGGGCGAGGGACGGCCGACGCCGAGCATCGAGTTCTTCGGCACCGCGCCGCGCGAGCTCAAGCGCAGCGTGTCGCTCCAGCAGACGGTCGACCTCGTCCGCATCGTCGTCGAGGTCGTCGAGGCCCAGGTCGAGGAGCTGGCCGCGCCCGGCGGCGCGGAGCTGCTGCGGCACGCGATGCTGCGCTACACGCGCGACGTCGCCTTCGCCGCCGCGCAGGTGTACGCCAGGGAGGCCGAGGCGCGCGGCTCGTGGGACGCGCGGCTGGAGGCGCTCATCGTGGACGCGCTGGTGCGCGGCCAGGTCGACGACGGGCTGCACTCGTGGGCCGCCGCGCTCGGCTGGACCTCCGCGCCGGTCGTCGTCTTCGCCGGGTACGCCCCGGACGAGGACCCGCAGAGCGTCATCGACGGACTGCGCGACAAGGGCCGCCGTCTCGGCCACGAGCTGCTCGCCGGGGTGCAGGGCGACCGGCTCATCGTGATCGTGGGCGGCGCGGACGGCGTCAAGGACGCGGCGCGCGGCGTCGTGGCGCGCTTCGGTCCCGGGCCCGTCGTCATCGGGCCCGAGGTGCCCGACCTGCACGCGGCGGCCAGGTCGGCCCGCGCCGCCATCGCGGGCCTGCGCGCCGCCGCCGGCTGGCCCGACGCCCCGCGCCCGGTGCTCGCCGAGGACCTGCTGGCCGAGCGCGCGCTGGACGGCGACGAGGACGCCCGGGCCCAGCTGGTGGAGAACGTCTACAAGCCGCTCGCCGGGACCCCGCTGCTCGACACGCTCGCGACGTACCTGGAGCAGGGGACCTCCCTCGAGGCGACCGCCCGGCTGCTGTTCGTCCACCCCAACACCGTGCGGTACCGTCTACGTAAGATCACGGAACTGACCGGGTACCAACCCACCGAGGGACGGTCCGCATTCACCCTCCAGGTGGGTCTCATACTCGGGCGCCTGTCCGTAACCTGAGCCGGGTGCCTTAATCTTCTCGACACCGAAACTGTAGGTACCCCACAACGCGGCGGCCACAAAGTTCGTTCGGATCTCCATCAGTGTGGTGAACCTCTACAGGGCAGGGTTGAGTACGTGCTCGTCATCGTCGCTCCGGGCCAAGGCGCCCAGACCCCAGGATTCCTCAGTCCGTGGCTCGAGATCCCCGAGTTCCGCGAGCGCATCTCCGCGTGGTCGGAGATCGTGGAGCTCGACCTCGTGTCGTACGGAACGACCGCCGGCGCCGACGAGATCCGCGACACCGCCGTGGCCCAGCCCCTGCTGGTGGCGGCCGCCCTGGCGTCGTCCGAGATTCTCGGGGTCCGGCCGGACATGGTCGCCGGGCACAGCGTGGGCGAGCTCGCCGCCGCCGCGATCGCCGGTGTGCTGACCCCCGAGCAGGCCCTCGCCCTGGTGCGCGAGCGCGGCCGGGCCATGGCCAAGGCCGCCGCCGTCACCGAGACCGGCATGAGCGCGGTTCTCGGCGGCGTGGAGGAGGACGTCCTCACCGTGATCTCCAAGCACGGGCTGACCCCCGCCAACATAAACGGCGCGGGTCAGATCGTCGCGGGCGGCACGCGGGCGCAGCTCGAGGCCTTCGCGGCCGAGCCGCCGGAGAAGGCCCGGGTACGTCCCCTGGCGGTCGCCGGAGCCTTCCACACCGTCCACATGGCCCCCGCCGTCGACCATCTGCGTGCCGAGGCCGCGGCGCTCACCCCCGCGGACCCGTCGGTCACGCTGCTGTCCAACGCCGACGGCGCGGCCGTCGCCGGTGGTGGTGAGTTCCTGGACCGGCTGGTGAACCAGGTGGCCAACCCGGTCCGGTGGGACGCCTGCATGGCGACGATGGCCGAGCGCGGCGTCACCGCCATGATCGAGCTGCTGCCCGGCGGCACGCTGACGGGCCTGGCCCGGCGCGCCCTGCCCGGCGTGAAGACCGTGGCGCTCAAGACCCCCGCCGACCTGGACACCGCCCGGGAGGTGCTGAAGTGAGGCTCGGCCAAGGCGCTCCCGCGGCGAGGGTGCTCGCCTTCGGCGGCTACCAGCCCGCCCAGGTCGTGACCAACGACGACCTCGCCGCCCGGATCGACACCAACGACGAGTGGATCCAGAGCCGCGTCGGCATCAAGGAACGCCGCGTGGCGGGCCCGGAGGAGTCGGAGATCGACCTCGCGGTGCAGGCGGGCGGCAAGGCCCTGGCGGCCAGCGGCCTGTCGAGCGACGACATCGACCTGGTGATCGTGGCGACCTGCACGATCGAGGCGCCCATCCCCAACGCCGCGGGCCGCGTCGCCCACCGGCTCGGCATCACGGCCCCCGGCGCCTTCGACGTCAACGCCGCCTGCGCCGGGTTCTGCTACGCGCTGGCCGCCGCGTCCGACGCGGTGCGGTCGGGCTCGGCGACCAACGTGCTGGTCGTCGGCAGCGAGAAGCTCACCCAGTGGGTCGACCCCGACGACCGGTCGACCGTCGTCATCTTCGCCGACGGCGCGGGCGCCGCGGTCGTGGGCCCCTCCGACCAGCCGGGCATCGGCCCGGTGGCCTGGGGCAGCGCCGGCGACAAGGCCGAGGCGATCACCATCAAGGACCGCAATTCCTTCCTCCACCAGGAAGGCCAGACGGTGTTCCGCTGGGCCACCACCGCGCTTCACCCGGTGGCCAAGCTCGCCTGCGAGCGTGCGGGGGTGGACCCCGCCGACCTGGACGCGTTCGTCCCCCACCAGGCGAACCTGCGGATCGTCGAGGCCATCGCGCGCAAGCTGGGCGCCGACAAGGCCGTCGTCGCCAAGGACATCGTGCTCGCCGGCAACACCTCCGCCGCGTCGATCCCGCTCGCGCTCTCCCGCATGATCGAGCGCGGCGAGGTCCGGTCGGGCGACCTGGCCCTGCTGCTGGGCTTCGGCGCCGGTCTCACCTACGCCTCCCAGGTGATCGAGATCCCCTGAGGAACTTGTACGGCCTGCCGTACAGAGCTGGGGCAACCCAGAAAACCCGGAAGACAGAAAATCCAAGGAGTAGTCGCGACATGGCACTGACCGAGCAGGAGATCCTCGCGGGCCTCGGCAAGATCATCAACGAGATCACCGGCATCCCGGCCGACGAGGTCACCCCGGAGAAGAGCTTCGTGGACGACCTGGACATCGACTCGCTCTCCATGGTCGAGATCGCCGTCGCGGCCCAGGACGAGTTCGGCGTCGAGATCCCCGACGACCAGCTCAAGCACCTGAAGACCGTCAAGGACGTCATCAGCTTCATCCAGGCCTAGGGCGTATCCCTAGTCCCCGCCGTACGACGGCCGCGCGGACGTGCCCGCCCCGCCTCCGATGAGACGACAGGGCGCGTCCGGCCCCCTTTCACGCCCATACGCAAGAGGAGTGCAGACAAGTGAGTAAGGACCGGGTACGTGTCGTAGTCACCGGGCTCGGCGCGACGACGCCCCTCGGTGGAGACGTCGCATCGACCTGGTCGGCGCTCCTCGAGGGGCGGTCGGGCATCCGCACGCTCACCGAGGACTGGGTCGACACCGTGCCGGTGAAGTTCGCCGGTGTGGCGGCCGTCGACCCCGGCGAGGTGCTTCCCCGGCCCGAGGCCAGGAGGCTCGACCGGGCCGAGCAGTTCGCCCTGATCGCCGCCAGGCAGGCCTGGCAGGACGCGGGCGCCCCCGAGGTGGACGGGGAGCGGCTGGGCGTGGTGGTCGGCAGCGGCATCGGCGGCATCGGAACGATCCTGTCCGCCTACGACCTCTACCGCGAGAAGGGCTGGAACCGGCTGTCGCCGTTCACCGTGCCCATGCTCATGCCCAACGGCTCGGCCGGTTGGATCAGCATCGAGCTGGGCGCCAAGGCCGGCGCGCACGCCACGGTCAGCGCCTGCGCCACCGGCGCGGAGTCCATCGGCTACGGCATCGACATGATCCGTTCCGGCCGTGCCGACGTGGTGGTCGCCGGCGGCACCGAGGCGGCGATCCACGGTCTGAACGTGGCGTCGTTCGCCGCCGCGCGGGCCATGTCGACCCGCAACGACGAGCCCGAGCGCGCCTCCCGCCCGTTCGACAAGGGCCGCGACGGCTTCGTGCTCGGCGAGGGCGCGGGCATCGTGGTGCTGGAGTCGGAGGAGCACGCCCTGGCCCGCGGCGCCCGCATCTACGCCGTGGCCGCCGGAGCCGGTTACACCAGCGACGCCTACCACATCACCGGGCTCGACCCGGACGGCAAGGGCGGCCAGGAGGCCATGCTCCGGGCCCTCAGGAACGCGGACCTCGCCCCGTCGGACGTCGTCCACGTCAACGCCCACGCCACGTCGACCCCGCTCGGTGACGAGATCGAGGCCCGTGCGATCAAGGAGGCCATCGGCGGCCACGCGATCGTCACCGCCACCAAGTCGATGACCGGCCACCTCCTCGGCGGCGCCGGCGGCATCGAGTCGATCTTCACCATTCTCGCCCTGCACGAGCGGATCGTGCCGGCCATCGCGAACCTGGACGACCCGGCCGACGGCATCGAGGTCGACCTCGTCCGCGGCGAGCCGCGCAAGCTCGAGGGCGACCAGCTCGCCGCGATCAACAACTCCTTCGGGTTCGGCGGACACAACGTCGCCGTGGCCTTCACGACGGTTTGACAAGGGAGTCTCGAATGACAGTGCTCGACAGCAGGACGGTGGCCGACGCCGCCGACGCGGCCGCCGTCGATCCTCGTGACCCCCTGGTGCGCCTCGGCCACCTGCTGGACGAGGGGTCGATCCGGACGATCACCCCCGAGGACAGGAGCGGCGTGCTGGCGGTGACCGGCCGCGTCGAGGGCGTGCCGGTCGTGGCGTTCTGCAGCGACGCCCGTGTCCAGGGCGGCGCGATGGGCGCGGAGGGCTGCGAGCACATCGTCCACGCCTACGACGTGGCCGTGCGCGAACGGGTGCCGATCATCGGCCTCTGGCACTCCGGCGGCGCCCGCCTCGCCGAGGGTGTGGAGTCGCTGCACGCCGTGGGCCGCGTGTTCACCGCCATGACCAAGGCGTCGGGCCTGGTCCCCCAGATCTCCGTCGTGGTCGGCCCGGTGGCCGGCGGCGGCGCCTACGGCCCCGCCCTGACCGACATCGTGATCCTCGCCGACAACGGCCGCATCTTCGTCACCGGGCCGGACGTCGTACGCAGCGTGACCGGCGAGGAGACCGACATGGCCTCGCTCGGCGGTCCGGAGCCGCACAGCAAGCGCAGCGGCGTCGTCCACGTCGTCACCAAGGACGAGCCCGAGGCGATGCTGCGGGCCCGTCAGCTCGCCAGCCTGCTCGGCCACCAGGGCCGGGTGCGCGGCGAGGTGGACGAGGTCGAATTCGGCAGCCTGCTCCCCGACAACCCCCGCCGCGCCTACGACGTGCATCCGCTGGTGAACGGGCTGCTCGACGAGCCCGGCGTGGAGCTGCACCCCAAGTGGGCGCCGAACATCGTCACCACCCTGGGCCGGCTCGGCGGCCGCACGGTCGGCGTCATCGCCAACAACCCCATGCGGCTCGGCGGCTGCCTCGACTCCACCTCGGCGGAGAAGGCCGCTCGGTTCGTCCGGATGTGCGACGCCTTCGGGGTGCCTCTGGTGGTGCTCGTGGACGTGCCCGGCTACCTCCCCGGGGTCGGCCAGGAGCACGACGGGATCGTCCGGCGCGGCGCGAAGCTGCTGCACGCGTTCGCCGAGGCGTCCGTGCCCCGCGTCACGCTGATCACCCGTAAGGCGTACGGCGGGGCGTACATCGCGATGAACTCCCGCTCGCTCGGCGCGACCCGGGTGTTCGCCTGGCCGAACATCGAGGTGGCGGTCATGGGCGCGGTCGCCGCGGTGCGCATCCTCAAGCGGCGTGAGCTCGCGGCCGCCCCCGAGGAGGAGCGCTCCGCGCTCGAGGCCCGGCTGGCCGAGGAGCACGAGAAGGCCGCGGGCGGCCTCCAGCGCGCCCTCGACCTCGGCGTCATCGACGAGGTGATCGAGCCGGCCAAGACGCGCGGCGCGATCGCCCGGGTGCTCGCCCAGGCCACCCCGGCCCGGGGCGCCCACGGCAACATCCCGCTCTGACGAGTCACCGGAAGCGCCGGTCCCCGCCCCCGGGGACCGGCGCTTCCGCGTTTTCGCGGGACGGCCGTCGATTACTTGACGTTCGGCGACAAGTACTTGATGCTAGTCGTCAAGTAGAAGGGAGGCGGACATGGACGAGCGCCGCGAACTGGCCGAGCACCTGTGCCGGGTCGTCGGCGGCAGGGTGCTCGGCGCGCTGGAGATTCTTTTCGAGCCGGACGAGCTGTCCGGCGAGGACACGCGACTGCGCGAGCTTCTGGCGGTGAAGAGCCGGGCCTGGGCCGACGTGCTGTGCGGCGAGGACGACGGGGCGGCCGCCTTCCTCGCGATACGGCTGGTGAGCGCGCTGTATCCGGGCGATGAGCCGTTCGATCCGCCCGCCGCGTGGTGGGGCACTCCGCTGGGCCGGGCGGTCGCCCGGCGCGCGGGGCACCCGGCCGCGACCGCGGTGCCGGTCTCGGTCGCCGCGGCGATGCTCGGCATCACCCGCCAGGGCGTGCACGACCTGGTGCGCCGCCACAAGCTCGACCGCGACTCCGAGGGCGCGATCACCACGGCGTCGATCCGGGCCCGCCTCTCCCGAAGCCGCGGCGACCGAGCCGCGGCCGGCCCGAGGAGGCTTGAATGACCGTATCCACCGGTTCCACCGGTTCCACCGGTTCCAGTGGCGACGTCCTGCGGCTCGCGGACGGTTTGGCCGTCCGGCGGCTGGGGTACGGCGCGATGCAGCTGCCGGGTCCGGGCGTGTGGGGCCCGCCGCGCGACCACGCCACCGCACTCGCCGTGCTGCGCCGGGCCGTGGAGCTGGGCGTCACCCACATCGACACCAGCGGCTTCTACGGCCCGCACGTCGCCAACGACCTGATCAGGCAGGCCCTGCACCCCTATCCCGGCGACCTCGTCATCGCCACGAAGGTCGGCGTGGTCCGCGACGAGTGGCACGGCTTCGAGGCCGCCGCGGAGCCGGAGCGGCTGCGCGAGCAGGTCGAGGAGAACCTGGTCCGGCTCGGCCTGGCCCGGCTCGACCTCGTCTACCTGCGGGTGGGCGGCGACGGACTGCTGTTTCCCGGCGAGGTGCCCTTCGCCGAGTCCTTCCGGGCACTGGCCGAGCTCCGCGACCGCGGGCTGATCCGCGCGCTCGGGCTCAGCGGCGTGACGACGGAGCAACTGGCCGAGGCGCGCGCGATCGCGCCCGTGGCGGCGGTGCAGAACCGTTTCCACCTGTTCGACCGATCGGCCGCGGACGTCCTGGCCACGTGCGAGGCCGCCGGCATCGCGTTCGCCGCCTACTTCCCGCTCGCCGCCGGCACGCTCCGGCCCGGCCTGGATCTGTCGCAGGCCCCGCCCGGCATGGCCCCCTCGGCCGAGCGGCTGGCCGTGCTCGACGAGGTCGCCGGCCGGTACGGCGCGACCCGCGCCCAGGTGGCGCTCGCCTGGCTGCTCGGCCGTTCCCCGGTCACCCTGGCCATTCCCGGCACCTCCTCGCTCATCCACCTGGAGGAGAACATGGCCGCGGCCCTGCTGCGCCTGTCCCCCGGGGACATCGCCCTGCTGGACGGGCTCGCCTGACCCGGTCCGCCCGGCCCGTACGCGCCTTACGCAACGGGGGCCGGGCGGACGCGGGCGAGGTCAGGACGTGAGCTCGGGAAGCTCCAGGTAGGACTTGCCGCGGACGAACCACTGGAAGTCGGCGGCGTTCTCGCCGCTGGGCGAGGGCAGCCCGGCCCGCAGGTTCACCGCCGTGTTGACCAGGCCCCAGTTGAGGCCGCAGCCCGACGCCTTGGGCACGGCGAACGTCGTGTCCGTGGCCGTGGCCTTGAAGACCGGCGTGTCGTCGATGGACGTCAGGTCCAGCGAGGTGATCTCGGGATTCAGCGTGATCGGGGCGGCGTCGCTCCCGATGTAGCACTTCTTGCCGAGCAGCGAATGGATCATGCGGATCTTGATGCCGACGTTGGTCGGGAAGACGGGACCGGCCTCGACCTTCCCGGTGCCCTGGGTCTCCACGTACACGTCGGTGAGCTTGGGCACCTCGAACGGCTTGCCGATGAGACCGCCGGGCACCTTCATCCGGCCGCCCACGACGCTGCCGAACGCCGCGGCCGTGCCGCCATCGGCGAGTCTGCCCTGCGCCACGGTGATCCGCAGCGGCTGGCTGATGTCCTGGGTGATCGAGCCCAGCTTGATCGAACCACCCACGGTGATGATGAAGATGCAGCTCCAGGTGTCGGGAGCGGCGCCGGCCGGAAGCCGGGGGCAGTCGGCCCAGTCGGCGTCGCTCGGATGGTAGTCGTAGGCGGCCGTCGCCTGGGCGGGCGCCGCCGTGCCGGCCAGCAGCGCCACCGCCGCCACGCCGATCGCCAGGCGCCGGGCAAGAACGCTCATGGACTCCTCCTCGGGTCCGCGTCGGGGGGTGCGGACGTGGATGAGTCCCGGTATATCTGCGAAAAAGACGGCTTTCTACGCGGTTTTCACAAGGCGCAAGGGTGACTTGTTATCACGATCCGCGAAAAAAACAGTTCGCCGTGAAGCAGGGTCAGACGGCGGCGTGCAGCCAGCGGACCGGGGCGCCCTCGCCCGCGTAGCGGAACGACTCCAGCTCCTCGTCCCACTGCTTGCCGAGCAGGCGATCGAGTTCCTCCTCCAGGACCACCCGCCCCTGCGCCGCCATGAGCATGACGTTGCGCAGCCGGTCCTCGGGGATCAGGATGTCGCCGTTCGCGCCGACGACCGCCGTGAAGGCGCCCAGCGTCGGCGTGTAGGCGTGCCGGGATCCGTCGACGCCCGGCGAGGCGTCCTCGGTTATCTCGAAGCGGATGCGCTGCCAGCCCATGAGTGAGGACGTGATCGCCGCAGCCGTGCCGGGACGCCCCTCCCACTCGGCCTGGGCCCGCAGGGTCCCGGGCGCGGCGGGCTGGGCGGTCCACGTCAGGTCGACGGGCACGCCAAGAACGCCTGCGACGGCCCACTCAATGTGCGGGCACAGCGCAGGCTGAGCCGAGTGGACGTACAGGACGCCACGAGCAGCAGCCACCGGACCTCCCAATTCGCATGAGGTGCGCCTTCCCCAACGGCCTCACACTTGGAATGATCACGGTTGGATGACTGTAGGAGAGACTACCGTCCGTCGCAGTCCGGCACCAGAGGGGGGTCATACCGATTGGCGCTTGGTGACCAACCGAATCGGGAAGGACGCGTTCCGTAACCGTCACGGAAGGCCTCCCCCATGCGCAGCCGCCTCGTCGAACCCCTCCCAGGACGGCCCGTCCACATCCGGCCGGACGAACTCCTGACCTCCTCCCCCGCGGCCGTCGCCCGGTGGGCCCTGGCCGCCGAGCCCCTCCCCGGAGCCGGTCGCGTCCACCGCGTACGGCTGCCGCCGGGCACCGACGTGATCGACCTGACGGCCGCGCTCCGCGACCGCGGGCACCCGGCCTCCCCCAACCACCTGCTGACGGGCCAGCCGCTGTTCTTCGGCGGACCCGGCGGGCCGCCCGCGCCCGCGGCGGCGCCGCCGTACGCGCCGGGCGAGCAGTGCGACGTCACCGTGGCCGTCCTCGACACCGGGCTGGCGCCGCACCCGTGGCTCGCGCCGTGGTACAGCGACGACATCGCCGAGACGCCCGACGCGGACGGCGACGGCGTGCGCGACCGGCAGGCCGGGCACGGGACGTTCGTGGCCGGGCTGATCCTGCGGCAGGCCCCCGGCGTCCGGCTGCGCGCCCTGCGACTCCTCGACAGCGACGGCGTGAGCGACGAGGCCGCGCTGCTGCGCTCGCTCGCCACGCTGCGCGGCGCGCGTGCCGACGTCGTCAACCTCTCCTTCGGGGGGCACACCTTCGACGACGCGCCGCCTCTCGGGCTGGCCGAGGCGCTCGCGGGCTTTCCCGCCGTGGTCGCGTGCGCGGGCAACACGGCGTCGCCGCGCCCCTTCTGGCCGGCGGCCCTGCCGGGCGTCGTCGCGGTCGGCGCGCTCGACGGGGACGCCAGGGCCGAATTCTCCGCGTACGGCCCGTGGGTGGACGTCTGGGCGCCGGGTGTCGGCCTGACCAGCAGTTTCCTCGAATACGGGGACTTTCGCGGCTACGCGACCTGGAGCGGCACGTCGTTCGCCGCCGCCCTCGTCACGGGCGCGCTCGCCCGCCTGTGCCGGGAGGCGCCCCCGGACCGGGCCGTACGACGCCTGCTCGGCGGCGGGCGGCGCATCGCGGATCTCGGGGTGGTCCTGGCGAGCGGGGATCGATAGGGTGCCGTCACGAAAAGCATCTCCCCGAGCGCGCAGAGTGACGAATGCCGACAGACAACTCGTTCACGATCATCGACCAGACCGCCTGGGAGGACCTGGTCGCCCGGTTCGACGGCAGGATGTGGGCGGTCGCCCGGGCGTTCGGGCTGAGCGCCGCCGACGCCGCCGACGCCGTGCAGGGCGCCTGGCTCCGGCTCGTGGAGAACGCGGACGCCATCCGCGACCCCGAGCGGATCGGCGCGTGGCTCGTCACCACCACGAGGCACGAGGCGGCCCGGCTCAGCCGCAAGGCCCGCGGGGAGGTCGCCTCCGACCTGGACGTGGCGGACACGGCGCTCCCCGATCCGACGGCGGCGGTGGTGGACGCCGACTTCGGCAGGCAGGTGTGGCGCAGGCTCGACCTGCTCGGCGAGCCGTGCCGGTCGCTCATCCGCCTCTACGTGCTCCATCCCGAGGCGAGGTACGCCCAGATAGCGGTCCGGCTCGACCTGCCCGTCGGCAGCATCGGCCCCACCCGGGCCCGCTGCATGGCCCGCCTGCGCGCGCTCGTCGAAGAGGAGGAGGCCCGATGAGGGAGGAATACCTGCTGGCCGCCCTGCGCATGGGAGCGGGCGCCGATCCGGTGCCCGAGGGCGTGTCGGCCGCCGCCCGGGCGGTCTTCGGCCTGCGGGTGCCCGGGGGTGTGCCGGCCGGGCCGGTGGACGTCGCCGTGCCCCGGGGGGCCCGCTCCGCGGACGGGACGGCGCAGGCCGGCGTCCGCAGGTTCAGCGCGGACGGCCTGGTCATCGACGTCGAGACGGCCGTCAGCGGCGGGCGGATGGAAGTGGCCGGTCAGGTGTCCCCCGCCCCCGGCCCGGACGCCAGGATCGAGGTGCGCACCCCCCACATCGGCAAGGTCCGCGTGCCCTCCGGCAGTGGTCACTTCGCGGTGGCCGGTCTGCCGCCGGGATGGGTCAGCGTGGTCTGCCACCGGCCCGGCCACGCGCCCGTCTTCACCCGCTGGATCCACGTAGGCCCATGACCCCGTTGGACAGGGCCGAGGCCGCCGTGCGGCTCTCCGGCACCGACCCCCGGCTGGCACTCGCGGAGGCGAGAGCCGTACTGGGCCTCACCGGGCGGCCGGGACCCGCGGGCGCGTACGGCGAGGCGGCCTCGGTGGCGCTGCGCGCGGCCGCGCTCGCGGCCCGCGAACTGGGCGATCTCGAACTCGCCGGGGAGCGGCTGGAGGAGGCGATCGCGGCGGGGAAGGGATTCCCGCGCCGCGTGGCGCAGGCGCGGATGTCGCTCGTCACGATCCGGGCCCAGCTCGGCGACCCGGAGGGCGGGCTGCGCCTCGCCGATCTCGCCGAGCGGGATCTCGCGGGAACGGACCTCGCCAGGCTCGGCGTGCAGCGGTCGGTCGCCCTGATCCTGCTGGGACGGCACGAGGAGGCGGCGCGGCACTGCGACCGGGCGGTCGGCCTGCTGGACGACGATCCCCGCTTCCGGGCTGGCGGGCTGCTGAACCGCGGCCTCGCCCGCACCTACCTCGAACGGTACGGCGAGGCCGAGGCCGACCTCGCCGAATGCGCCCGGGTCGCGAGGTCGGCGGGCCTGGACCACGTCGCGATGCTGGCGGAGGGCAACCTGCCGTTCGTGGCCGCGCGGCGCGGCGACGTCGCCGCCGCCTTCGCGCGGTACCGCGCGGCCGAGGCCACGCTGTTCGGCTACCCGGAACGGCTCGCCGCGATGCGCACGGACTTCGCCGAGGCGCTGGTGGCGGCGCGGCTGCCCGGCGAGGCGCGCACGCTGCTCGAACAGGCCGTCCCGGAGCTGGTGGCGGCCGGGGCGCAGGCGGCGGTCCCCGGTGCGCGGCTGCTGCTCGCCCAGGCCGCGCTCCTCGCCGGGGACGCCACGCCGGCCGAGACGACGGCGCGCACCGCGCTGGCCGAGCTGGACGCGCAGGGCAGGACGGCCTGGCTGCCCCTCGCCAGGGAGGTCGTCCTGCGGGCCCGCCTCGCGCGGGCCGCGGGGGCCGCCCCGCCGGCCGGTCCCGGCGCACGCGACGGCCTGTCCGGCCTGGTCACCGAGCTGATCACCTGCGCCGACGACCTCGCGGCGTGCGGCTGGCCGGCGGCCTCGGCGGCCCTGCGGCTCACCGCCGCCGCTACCGCCGTACGGCTGGGCCTGATCACGCATGCCCGCGCCCAGCTCGACCTCGTCGCGGCCGGCGCCACGCGTCCCCTCGTACGCTGGCACGCGACGGCGATGCGGCACCGTCTGGACGGGGACCTCGACCTGGCCCTGGCGGCCGCGGCCCGGGGCATCGAGGCCGTGCACGACGCCGGGACGCGTGCCCACGACACCGCGGGGGACACCGCTGGAGACGCGGCTTGGAACACCGCTGGGGACGCGGAAGTGCGGGTGCACGCGGCACGGCCGGCCGAGGACCTCGCCGAGTTCGGCCGCGAGGTCGCCCTCGACCGGGCCGGGCGGACGGGAGACGCCCAATCGGTGCTCGAATGGGCCGAGCGGTGCCGGGCGGTGGTGCGCGGCACGGCGGCTCCCACCTTCCGGACGCCCGTCGCCCCGCCCGCGGGGGCAGGGATCCTGGTGGAGCTGGTGCGGCGCGGCGACGACCTGTTCGCCGTCACGGCCGGCCCGGAAGGCTGCGCGCTGCGCGCGCTCGGCTCCTACCAGGCCGCGGTGGAGGCGACCGTGCGCATCCGGTACGGCCTGCGCCGCCGCAATCTGCGCGACGTCCCGGGCGACGCGGACGCCCACGAAGGAGCGGCCGGCGCGGCGGCCGCCCACGAGCTGTCCGCGCTCGACCGCGTTCTCCTGTCCGGCCCCGGCACGCTCGCCTGCGCGGGGAGCCCGCCCGGCGGCCCGGTGACGGTGGTGCCCACCGGAGCGCTGTGCACGCTGCCCTGGCCGCTGCTTCCCTCGCTGCGCGGGCGGCCGGTGTCGGTGGCGGCCGACGCGACCGGGTGGCTCGCCCCGCGCCCCGGCCCGGCCGGCGCCCCTGAGGTGCTGTCGGTCGCGGGACCGGGGCTCGATCACGCCGCCGCCGAGGCCGACATGGTCGCCGCCGTGCACACGCGGGCACGGCGCGTCGGCGCCACCAGGGCGCAGGTGCTCCGCGCGCTGGAGCGGGCCGACGTGCTCCACGTCGCCGCCCACGGGATGTTCACCCCGCGCGGGCCCATGCTGTCGCGGATCACGCTGGACGACGGGCCGCTCATGGCCTACGACCTGCTGACCGCGCGGCGGATCCCCCGCCTCGTCGTGCTGTCGGCCTGCGACGCCGGAATGGCGCACGCCCCGGTGGACGGCGCGGCGCTGGGCCTCGCCGGGGCCTTCCTCGACCGCGCCGCGCACACCGGAGTGGCGGGGTGCGTGGTGGCCGGGGTGGTGCCGGTGCGCGACGACGAGGCTCTGGCGCTCATGACGCTCTTCCACACGCTGCTGGCCGAGGGCCGCTCCCCCGCCGAGGCGCTGGCCCGGGCGTCCGAGAAGACGGCCGTG
Organism: Microbispora sp. ZYX-F-249; assembly: GCF_039649665.1. NCBI lineage: Bacteria > Bacillati > Actinomycetota > Actinomycetes > Streptosporangiales > Streptosporangiaceae > Microbispora > Microbispora maris. The sequence continues at coordinate 23,057 of NZ_JBDJAW010000008.1, forward strand.
CCGGGCTTCGTGGGCTTCGGCGCCGGTGACGCGCCCTTCGGCACCGGCTGACCCCCACGCGTCCCGTCCCGGTCGCCGCACGGCATGCCCCCGGCCCACCGGCCAGTACGGCAACCGGTTGCCGGGCGTCCACCCCGGACCGGACGGCGCCGACGGGGCTACGCTGCTGTGCCGTGCAGGAGACGCGCCTCGACACCGCTCGGATCCGGGCGGCTCGCCATCTGATCGACCCGGTCTTCCTCGACACTCCGCTGTACCGCTGCGAGGCGCTGGAGCCCGCCCTCGGGTGCGCGGTGAGCGTCAAGCTCGAAACGGCGAACCCGGTGCGCAGCTTCAAGGGCCGAGGCACCGAGGTGGTCGCGAGCCTGCTCGCGGGGAACGGCTCGCGCGCCGTGGTGTGCGCCAGCGCGGGCAACCTCGGCCAGGCCCTCGCCTGGTCCGGTCGCGGCCGGGGGCTCGACGTCACCGTCGTGGCATCCCGCTTCGCGCCCGCGGCCAAGCTGGAGCGGATCCGCGCGCTCGACGCCAGGCTGGAGCTGGTGGACGGCGACTTCGACGCGGCTCGCGAGCGGGCGGCGGCCATCGCGCGGCACGACGGCGTCCGCCTGGTCGAAGACAGCCTGGACATCGAGACCTGCGAAGGCGCGGCGACGATCGGCCTGGAACTGGTGGACACCGCGCCCTCGTTCGACGCCGTCCTGATCGCGCTCGGCGGCGGGGCACTGGCCACCGGCGTGGGTCATGCGGTGAAGTCCTCGGCGCCGGGAGTGGAGGTGATCTGTGTCCAGCCGCTGGGCGCACCGGCGATGACCCGCTCATGGCGGCGTCGGCGCGTCGTCACCACGGACTCGGCCGACACCATCGCCGACGGCGTCGCCGCCCGGCGTCCCATCCCGGCCGTCCTCGACGACCTCCTCGTGGTCGCCGACGACTGCGTGCTGGTCCGGGAGGCGTCGATCATCGCCGGCATGCGGATGCTCCTCGACCACGCCGGCCTCGTCGTCGAACCGTCGGCCGCGCTCGGCATCGCGGCGATCCTCGAGGACCGCGACCGCTTCGCCGGCCGGCACGTGGTCACCGTCGTGTGCGGCAGCAACGTCGACATGGACGCCTATCGCCGCTGGGTCGGCGCGGCTCCCGCCCACAGGTCCTGACGCCTGACCGCCGGGACCACCACCGCGTGACGCCCGTCAGCCGGTCGCGACCGGCCTGCCGGGGTCGGCGACCCAGTTGGACCACGAGCCGACGTACAGGGCCGCCGGCAGCCCGGCGATCTCCAGCGCGAGCACCTCGTGGGCGGCCGTGACCCCGGACCCGCAGTACGCGCCGGCGGGCACGCCCTCGACCACGCCGAGGCTGTTGAAGCGCTCGCGGAGGAACTCCCTGGCGTGGAACCGCCCGCCGGGCTCGACGTTCCCACCGGTCGGGGCGCTGACCGCGCCGGGGATGTGCCCGGCGACCGGGTCCACCGGCTCCACCTCGCCCCGGTAGCGCTCGGCCGCCCTGGCGTCGAGCAGCACGCCGTCGGCCGCCAGCGCGGCGGCCCCGCCCGCGTCGAGCACCGGCATCCCTCCCGGCCGCGCCGTGAAGTCGCCGGGCCGCACGGGCCCCTCCTCCTTGGTCACCGGCAACCCGGCCCGCGTCCATGCCCGCAGCCCGCCGTCGAGGACGCGCACGTCGCCGTGGCCGAAGTAGCGCAGCGTCCACCAGGCCCTGGCCGCCGCCGTCGAGTCGGCGTCGTCGTAGACGACCACCGGCCGGTCCTGCGACACCCCGAGGCGGCGCATCGCCTCCTGGAACGCCTCCGGCGCGGGCAGCGGATGCCGTCCGGCCGGTCCGGGCGGAGCGGCGAGGTCGGCGTCGAGGTCGCAGAAGACCGCGCCGGGGACGTGGCCCTCGCGGTACGCCTCGATGCCGGGCGGTCCGCCCAGCCGCCACCGGACGTCGAGGATCGCGGCGTCGCCGATCGCGGCGAGCTCCTCAGGAGTGATCAGCGGGCTCATGCCATCTCCTCGCCTTCGGCTCGGTGCCGGACGGTGCCGCAGCCATTGTGCCCTGCGGCGGGCCGGCGCCGGCGCATCCCCGCCGCCGGCGCCCCCGGCGAGATCTCGCGGGACAGGCGTCAGCGGCGGATCTCCGCCAGCGGGACGTTCTGCTCGGCGGGGGTCAGCGAGCCGTGATAGCCGATCATCGACGACTCGACCGGCTCGCCGGCCGAGGCCACGATCACGCACTCGCCGTACGGCACGGCCACCACGTCGCCGACGCGGCCGAGCCACTCGCGGCGGACGCGGCGGCCGAACCAGCCCGCGGCGACGGCCTCCTCGCGGGTGACGACCCACGCACGCCCGCGCAGGGCCTCCCGCCAGGTCTCCAGCACCGCACCCGCCGCGCCGGGTGAGGTGTAGACGTGCCGCACGCGGGCCTCACCGCCCAGCATGAGCACGCCCTCCCGCAGGTCGGGACGCAGGTCCACATCCACCTTGTCGGTGGCGTTGACCATGCCGTGGTCGGCCGTGACGTACAGGACCGCGCCCGGCGGCAGGCCTTCGGCGATGCGCTCGGCCATGCGGTCGGCCACGGCGAGCTGTTCGAGCCACTCCCCGCCGCCCCACCCGTGGAAATGGCCCACGCGGTCGACGTCGCCGTAGTAGACGGTGACGAACCTGGTCTCGCGCAGCGCCTGCCGCGCCGCCTCGACGCGCTCGCCGGGGTTCTCGGCCGCCCGGTGGCGCATCCCCCGGTAGACGGCGCGGGTCAGGCCGGTGCCGTCGAACGAGGCGGGCGCCACGTAGACGGGCTCGACCCCCGCCGCCGCCATGCGTTCGTAGACCGTCGGCGCGGGCTGCCACACGTCCGGGTCGATCGGCGGGCCGGGGGCCGTCCAGCGCAGGCAGTTGAACAGCCGCCCCTCCCCCGGGACGGCCATCTGGATGCCGATCATGCCGTGCTCCCCGGGAGCGGCACCGGTGCCCAGGGTGGCCAGGCTGGTCGGGGTCGAGGAGGGGAAGCCGGCCGTGAGCGTCCCGCGCAGGTGGGCCGACAGGAACGGCGCGGCGCCCGGATGCGCGGCCAGGAGCTCGGCCCCGAGGCCGTCCACGAGGAACAGGCACACCCGGGCGGCCGGTTCCAGCGCCAGTCTCGCGGCGCCCGGCAGCCCGAGGGAGGCGAGCAGCGAGCCCGGCAGATCGGCCAGCGAGGCCGTGCCGTACGCGGGCACGTACGGCACGGGCGCGGCCGGCGGCACCGCGGGAGACGCCGCGGGAGACGCCGCGGGAGACGCCCCCGAGGGCGTCACGGTGGACGTCGCAGGGGGCTGGGGGTCGATCACGTCGCCTCCCGGCGGCTCGAGGAGGGCGGTCAGGAAGTGTGCTCGGGACGTGTCGTCAGGACACCTGGGACGCCGTCTTGGCCGTGGCCTCCGACAGGGCCTTCGCGAACGCCAGCACGTGGGTGACGGCCTCGGGGCCGTCGGCCGCCTCGCTGACCCGGAGGGACAGATCGTCGGCCGTGATCGCGCCGGTGTAGCCGTGGTCGGCCTCGCAGTTCTCGTCGCCGCAGGTCGCCGGTTCGAGATCGACGTGGGAGATCGCGCCCCAGCCGATCGTCAGCGTGACCTCCGTCGGGGGGACGCCCGGCACGTACGACGCGGGGTCGGGCACGACCCTGGTCACGGCCACCGACTGGATGCGGCTGAGCCGCACCGCCTCGGTGGTGGTGGAGGCGTGCGAGGCGGGCATGCCCTCGGCGGGCGGGTGCTCGTCGGTGTGGCAGACCAGCAGCCGGGTGGGCGAAAGGACCAGGACCGTGACGTGCCTGCGCACCTCCATCGCCGGGTCGAACGTGGCCTCGTGATGCACGACGTACGCCGTGACCTGCTCGTTGCCGAGCGCGGAGTCGACGGCGTCGGCCACCAGATCCGGGTAGTAGCCGCTGCGATCTATGGCCTCGCGCAAGCCCGCGGCGGAGACTCGGGTTTCCCTCATGGGTCCATCCTGCCCTGTAAGGGACACCTGTTTCACACCCCGGCGGTACGGGTTTTCCGCCCGGGTCCCGGCGCCGGGCCGATCAGCTCAGCCGCCGGGGGCCGACGTCGGGGCGCAGCGCCGTGACCGGCCGCAGGACGGCCCGCGCCCCCAGCACGGCCACTCCCGTCGCGCTCACCAGGACCTGGTCGAGGTCCATCCGGGCGACCTCGGGCAGGGAGTCGGCCAGCAGCCCCACCCGCACCAGCAGTTCCTCCAGCGCCTCCACGGCCACCGCCTGGTAGCCGTACTCGCCGAACAGCAGCGGCGCGGCGCGGACCGACCGCACCAGCCCGGCCGCGTCCTCCGCGGTGAGCGGCGCCAGGCGGTACGCCTGGTCGCCGAGCAGCCGGGCGGTGACCTCGCCGAGGCCGAACGTGACGACCCCGCCGAAGTAGCGGTCCTGGGTCACGCCGACGACGGTCGGCACCGAGGGCTGCGGCGCCATGCGCTGCACCGCGAGCGGGGTGTCCGGCCCGAGCAGGGCCGCGAGGTCCGCGTACGCCTGCCGGACCCCGGCGGGCTCGGTGAGGCCGATGCGCACGGTGCCGGCGCGGCGGGCGTCCTCGGGGTCGGCCGACTTGACCACGACGGGCCAGCCGATCCGCTCGGCGGTGGCGACCGCCTCCTCGGCGTCGGCCGCGACGTGCGCCGGCCACACCTCGATGCCGTGGCAGGCCAGCAGCGCGGTCGCGTCGATCTCCCGCTCCTCGCCGTCCGATCCCTCCCGGGCCAGCTCGGCGGCGACGATACGCCGCGCCGCCGCCGTGTCGACCCCCTCGACGTACGGGACGGTGCCCGGGGGCTGCCGGCGCCAGTGGGCGTAGCGCACCACGTGGGCCAGCGCGCGGACCGCCTCCTCCGGGGCGGGGTACGACGGGATCGACCCCCGCTGGGGGGACTCGTCGCCGGGGCCGCCCGGCACCCGCAGCTCCGGCGGCATGCCCAGTTGTCCCTGGAAGGTGGCCAGCACCGGCTTCCCCGACTCCCGCGCGGCCTCCAGCAGCGCCTCGGCCACCTCGCGGCAGTCGCCCGGGATCGGCGGCATGTAGATCGCGACGGCGGCGTCCACCTCGGGCAGGACGCTCCGCAGCGCCTCGGCGAACTCGCCCGCCCCCGCCTGGGGGCCGAGGTTGACCGGCGGGCGCGGCTCCAGTCCCGCGCCGGCGCAGGCCTCCTCGGCGAGCAGCGTGAGCGCGTCGGAGTTGCCGACCACGCCCACCCGGGGCCCGTCCGGCAGCGGCTGGTGCGCCAGGAGCTCGGCGACGTCGAACAGCTGCACCAGGTCGTCCACCCGGATGACCCCGGCCTGCGCGAACAGCGAGCTGAGCGCGGTGTCGGGCAGCGCGAGCACCGGCGCGCGGTGCCCGCCGGGGACGCCGCGCGACTTCACCACCACGATCGGCTTGGACCGGGAGATCCGCCGGGCCAGCCGGGTGAACTTGCGCGGGTTCCCGATGGACTCCAGGTACAGCAGGATCACGTCGGTCGCGGGGTCCTCCTCCCAGTACTGGAGGAGGTCGTTGCCGGAGACGTCGGCCCGGTTGCCGGCCGAGACGAACGTCGAGATGCCCATGCCGCGCTGCGCCACCCGCTGCAGCAGGGCGGTGCCGAGCGCGCCCGACTGGCTGAAGAACCCGACCCTCCCCCGCCCCGGCAGGGTCTCCGCGAGCGTCGCGTTGAGCCGTACGGCGGGGTCGGTGTTGGCGATGCCCAGGCAGTTGGGCCCGACGACCCGCATGCCGTACCCCCGGGCGATGCGGACCAGTTCCTCCTGGCGCGCCCGGCCCTCCGGCCCGGTCTCGCCGAACCCGGAGGAGACCACGACCAGGCCCTTCACGCCCTTCCTCGCGCACTCCTCGACCAGTTCGAGCACGCCCTCGGCGGGGACCGCGAGCACGGCGAGATCCACCTCGCCGTCGATCGCGGACACGTTGCGGTAGGCCCGCACGCCGGCCACGGCCCGTACGTGCCGGTGGACGGGGTAGACGGGCCCGGTGAAGTCGGCCGCGAGCAGGTTGCGCAGGACCGTCTGGCCGATTCCACCCGGCTCGCGGCTCGCGCCGATGACCGCCACCGACTCCGGCGTCAGCAGGCGGGCGATCGAGCGCGCCTCGGCGCGATGCTCGCGGGCGAGCCGGACCTCCAGCGCGGTCTCGGTGCTGGACAGGTCGAGCGTCATGCGCACGACGCCGTCCTCGAACTGGCTCTGCGCCGTGTAGCCCGCCTGGCGGAACAGGCCCATCATGCGGTGGTTGCCCGGCAGCACGTCCGCGATGAACGTCTTGATCCCGCGCTCGCGCGCGGCGGCCCGCAGGTGCTCCATGAGCACCGAGGCCACGCCCCTGCCCTGGTGGGCGTCCTCGACGAGGAAGGCCACCTCGGCGTGGTCGCGCGGCTGCACCCGGTCGTACCGCACGACCGCGACCATCTCGGTGCCGATCGTGGCGATGAGGGCGACCCGGTTGTCGTAGTCGACGTTGGTGAACCAGACCACGTCCTTGTCGGTCAGCCGCGGCCGTGGCCCGAAGTAGCGGAAGTAGATCGACTCCGCGGACAGGCGTGAGTAGAACGAGCGCAGCATGTCGGCGTCGTCCGGCCGGATCGGGCGGACGTGCGCGGTGCCGCCGTCCGACAGCACGACGTCCGCCTCCCAGTGGGCGGGGTACTGAGGGTCCACGCAATCGAGGCTAGCGGTGCCTGGCTTGGCCTGGATTGAGAGATTCCTTACGACTGACGGGCCCATCTGGCGAGGCCGCTTATAGGGGATCTACCAGCCCTGACGCGACGAATTGGGCAACGCTTGTGCATCGACTGTTCCCGTCTGTCCGCTCTCCACCCCACGACGCCCCTGGAAGCTGTTAGGTTTCTGGACGTCAGCCTCACAGCACGGAGAGGACGCCGCCCCTCCCAGGGCATGGCTCGCCTCCACTAGCAGTTGGCAAGGTGGTGACATCATGACGCGGGTCGTCGTGGTGGGCGATCTCATGACGGACGCGGTCGCCCGCGCGAAGTTCCCTCTTGCCAGGGCGAGCGACACCCCGGCCGTCGTCACGATGCACGGCGGCGGCTCCGGCGCCAACATCGCCTCCTGGCTCGCCGTGGAGGGGTCGGAGGTGGCCTTCATCGGCCGCCGCGGCGCCGACATCACCGGCCGCAACCGCGACATGGAGCTCATGGGGTACGGCGTGGACGCCCGGCTCGTCATGGACCCCGAGCGGCCGACCGGCACCTGTGTCGTGCTCGTCACGCACAAGGGCGAGCGGACCATGCTGTCCGACCCCGGCGCGAACGCCGCGCTGTCGCCCGAGGACCTGCCGCGCGACCTGTTCACCTCCGGCGCCCACCTCCACATGTCCGGCTACACGCTGATCAACGAGGGGTCGCGCGACGCCGGCCTCGCCGCGCTCGACATGGCCCGGCGCGCCGGCATGTCGATCTCCGTGGACTGCGCCTCCGCCGCCCCGCTGGAGCGGACCGGCGCCGAGCCCTTCCTGGAGTGGACCGACGGCGCGAAGCTGCTGTTCGCCAACGCCGACCAGGCCAAGGTGCTCACCGGCAGGGACGACCCCGCCGCCGCGGCCAAGGTGCTGACCGCCTGGTTCCCCCAGGTCGTGATCAAGCTCAACGCCGAGGGCTCGCTCTGGTACTCCAACAACCGTCCCGAACCGGTCCGGTCGCCCGGCGAGGTCGTCGACCGCGTGGTGGACGGCACCGGCGCCGGTGACGCCTTCACCGCCGGTTTCCTGCCCGTCTGGCTCGACGGCAAGCCGGCCGCCGAGGCGCTGGCGGCGGGCAACGCCCTCGCCGCCAAGTGCATCGCCAACCTGGGCGCCCGCCCCCGGCTCTGACCCTTCACTTCCGTTCGGAAGGGCCGATCCAGAACAGCGCGGTTCAGAACGGGCTGCGCGCGAGCGCGACCGGCCGCGCGGGCCGCACCCGCATCAGCGGCACGAAGGCCAGCAGGAGCAGCGCGGCTCCCAGCGGGATCAGGTCCTTGCTCGCCATCGGGAGCACGGCCTGCACGAGCACCAGCGCCGGGCTCCACCACGGCACCCGGCGGAGTACGGCGAGCCGGGCCACCAGCGTGACCATGCCCACGTAGAACAGCAGCGGCACGACGGTGTAGACGACCGGTTCGACGCCCGGGATCGCCTTGACCGCGTCGAAGTGCGGCCCCATCGCGTCGTGGTCGGCGGACAGGAAGCCGACCACGATGTCGATCGTGAACTGCGCGGCCAGCGCCAGCGCACCGGCGAGACCGGCGGCGTATCCCGCCGTGGCGGTCACCCCGCCGCCGGCCATCGTCCGGAGCCGCCCGAAGATCCACACGAAGAGGACCAACGCCGCCAGGAAGAACAGATGCCCCACGGTCCAGGCCGGGCCGGGTCCCCGGCTGCCGTCGAGACCGTCGATGACGCGGGCGACGCCGTACGCGCCGACCAGGAGCGGTGCCGCAACAAGTGATCTCATGGCGACAAGTGTGGTGATCGGAGCCCGCCCGGGGATGGGGTGATCACCCTGACCTCACCCTGGCCCGACCCGGAGCCGGGTCCCGGCTCGCCGCCCCCCGCGTGTCAGGGGTTCGCCGGCCGGGCCCGCCGGCTCGTCAGCTCGTGACGGCCAGGGCCAGGGGCAGCACCGCGGGCGCCCCGGCGTGACGGACCTGGGCGGCGGCCAGCGCCATCGTCCACCCGGTGTCGACGCGGTCGTCCACCAGCAGCACCGGCCCGCCCGCCGCCGCGATCCTGGCGGCGACGTCACGCGGCATCGCGAGCGTCCCCCGGATCGCCGACACCCGCTGCGCGCTGTTGTGCCTGGCCGCGGGTGGCCCGCTGCGGTAGCCGAGCGTGCCGAGATGCTCCAGCCGGCCGACCTGCGCGAGGCGCTCCGCGAGCGACCCGACCAGGAGCGGCCGCGTGCCGGACGGCAACGCGACCACCGCCACCGGGCGCCGCTCCCACTCCCACGACTTCAGCACCTCGATCACGGCGGCGAACACGTCGTCGGGAACCGGGCCGTCCTCCGCCGCGAACAGCTCGCGCAGCCGGGTGCCCCAGCCGATGTCGGTCAGACGGCCGAGCGCGCGGCCCGGCTCGGCGCCCAGCTCCGGCTTGATCCGCCCCTTCAGGTCCGGCAGGCCGGTGGGCCACTGGCGGCGCGGCTCGATCTCGACGCCCGGGCGCGCGAGGCGCTCGTGCGCGGACCGGACGGCCTCGTCCGGCACCTCGGCGGAACGGTGGGCGCCGGTGCAGTTGTCACACCTGCCGCACGGCGTCGCCGTCTCGTCGTCGAGGTGACGGCGCAGGTACTGCTCCCGGCACTCGGTGGTCGCGATGTATCCGAGCATCGCCTCCTGCTCGGCCCGGCGCTCGGCGCTCACCCGGGCGTAGCGCTCGGCGTCGTAGCTCCACGGCTCTCCGGTGGCCTCCCAGCCGCCCTTGACCCGGCGGACGGCGCCGTCCACGTCGAGCACCTTGAGCATCATCTCCAGCCTGCTCCGGCTGAGGTCGACCCTCGTCTCCAGCGCGGCGGTGGACAGCACTCCCCCCTCGGACAGCGCCTCGAGCGTGGCCCTGACCACGCCTTCGGGCGGGAAGGCGAGCGAGGCGAAGTAGGCCCAGATCTCCCGGTCCTCGGGGCCGGGCAGCAGGATGACCTCGGCCCGCTCGACGCCGCGGCCGGCCCGGCCCACCTGCTGGTAGTACGCCACCGGCGAGGCGGGCGCGCCCACGTGGACGACGAAGCCCAGGTCGGGCTTGTCGAAGCCCATTCCGAGCGCCGAGGTCGCCACCAGCGCCTTGACCCGGTTGCCGAGCAGGTCCTCCTCGGCCGCCAGCCGGTCCGCCGGCTCCGTCTGGCCGGTGTACGCCACGACGGTGTGCCCCTGCTCACGCAGGTATGCGGCGATCTCCTGGGCCGCCGCGACGGTCAGCGTGTAGACGATGCCGGAGCCCGGCAGCTCGTGCAGCGTCCTGGCCAGCCAGGCGAGCCGCTGGTCCGCGCCGCCCAGCCGTACGACGCTCAGGTGGAGGCTCTCGCGCTCCAGCGGGCCGCGCAGGACGAACACCTCGCCGCCGGGCAACTCGTCCCATTCCTGGGTGACGGCGAGTTGCTCGGCGACGTCGCGGGTGACCCGGGCGTTCGCCGTGGCCGTCGTGGCCAGCACGGGGATGCCCGGCGGCAGCTCGGCCAGCAGCGTGCGGAGCCTGCGGTAGTCGGGCCGGAAGTCATGGCCCCAGTCGGAGATGCAGTGGGCCTCGTCGATCACCAGCAGCCCCGCGCTGCCGGCCAGCTCGGGCAGCACGTTGTCGCGGAAGTCGGGGTTGTTCAGCCGCTCGGGGCTGACCAGCAGCACGTCGACCGCGCCCTCGGCGACCTGGCCGTAGACCTTCTCCCACTCCTCGGGGTTGGCGGAGTTGATCGTCTCGGCGTGGATGCCGGCCCGCTCGGCCGCGGCGATCTGGTTGCGCATGAGCGCCAGGAGCGGGGAGACGATGACCGTGGGCCCCTCGCCGAGCTCGCGCAGCAGCGCGGTCGCGATGAAGTAGACGGCCGACTTTCCCCAGCCGGTGCGCTGCACCACCAGCGCGCGCCTGCGGTCCATGACCAGGGCCTTGATCGCGGCCCACTGGTCGTCGCGCAGCCGCGCGTGATCGCCGGCGAGCGCCCGCAGCCGGGCCTCGGCCTCTTCCCGCAGCGTCACCTCTTCTTCGCTCACCCGCCCATTGGTACCAGGTCCGGCCGACCGTTTCCGCCGCGACGGCGAAGCGGCCGGACCGACCCGGACGGGCGACGTGGTTGGATGTCTCCCGTTATGGACGTGACCACCTGGTATCTCGAACAGACCAGCCCCGCCGACCTGCGGCCGGGACGGCCGCCCGCGCTCCCCGCGCAGGTCGTCCGCGCGGAGGTGCCCAGCCCGGAGTTCAGCCGCTTCCTCTACACCGCGGTGGGCGGCGACTGGCAGTGGACCAACCGGCTGCCCTGGACCTGGAAGCAGTGGAAGGACTGGCTCGACCGGCCGGGCGTCGAGACCTGGGTGGCCTGGGTGCGCGGCACCCCGGCCGGGTACGCCGAACTGGGAGCCCAGGACGGCGGCACGGTCGAGATCGTCAACTTCGGGCTGCTGCCGTACGCGATCGGGCAGGGCCTCGGCGGGTGGCTGCTGGGCGAGGCCACGGCCCGCGCCTGGGACCTCGCCGAGCGCTGGCCGGGGCGGGAGACCACCCGGCGGGTCTGGGTGCACACCTGCTCGCTCGACGGACCGGCGGCACTGGCGAACTACAAGGCACGTGGCTTCCGGATCTACGACGAGAAGCTCAACGTCCCGGGTGACGAGGACGAGGGTGAGACGCCCGGCCCCTGGCCCGGCGCCGGCCCCCGCGACTGACCGTCCCGGGGCCGCCTCCCGGGGCCGCCTCCCGGGGCCGCCTTCCGGGGCCGCAAGGGCTGTCCCGTCGGGGAAGCCGGGACGGCGGGCGCGGGCCCGGCGATATGGTGTGAGTCGCGAACAGGCTGAACTCTCGGCAGAATGTTCGAGACGCACCACCGACGTTGACCTTCCCCGGCTCCGACGGGCCGGGGCCCGGCTCCTCGACACGCAGGAAACCACGACATGGCCCGACGCACGACGACACCCCCGCCGGACGAGGACTTCGAGGAGCGGATCGTCGACATCGACGTCTCCGCGGAGATGCGGACGAGCTTCCTTGAGTACGCCTATTCGGTGATCTACCAGCGCGCGCTGCCCGACGCGCGCGACGGTCTCAAGCCCGTCCAGCGCCGCATCCTCTACTCCATGAGCGAGATGGGCCTGCGGCCCGACCGCGGGCACGTCAAGTCCTCCCGCGTCGTCGGCGAGGTGATGGGCAAGCTCCACCCGCACGGCGACTCGGCCATCTACGACGCGCTCGTACGGCTCGCGCAGCCGTTCTCGATGCGCCTGCCTCTGGTGGACGGACACGGCAACTTCGGCTCTCCCGACGACCTGCCCGCCGCGATGCGGTACACCGAGGCCCGTCTCGCCCCGGCCGCCATGCTCATGGTGCAGTCGATCGACGAGGACACCGTCGACTTCAAGCCCAACTACGACGGCCAGGAGACCGAGCCGTCGGTCATGCCGTCGGCGTTCCCCAACCTGCTGGTCAACGGCGCCTCCGGCATCGCGGTCGGCATGGCCACCAACATGGCCCCGCACAACCTCGGCGAGGTCATCGCCGCGGCCCGCTACCTGATCAGGAAGCCGGCCGCCACACTCGACGAGCTCATGCGTTTCGTCCCCGGCCCCGACCTGCCGACCGGCGGCACGATCATCGGCCTGGGCGGCGTCAGGGACGCGTACGAGACCGGCCGCGGCACCTTCAAGATGCGGGCCAAGGCCACGATCGAGCAGGTCACCCCGCGCCGCAAGGGCATCGTCGTCACCGAGCTGCCCTTCAACGTGGGTCCCGAGCGGGTGGTCACCAAGATCAAGGAGCTGGTGAACGCCAAGAAGCTCACCGGCATCGCCGACCTCAAGGACCTGACCGACCGGCACAAGGGCCTGCGCCTGGTCGTCGAGGTCAAGAACGGCTTCAACCCCGAGGCCGTGCTGGAGGAGCTCTACCGGCTGACGCCGATGGAGGAGACCTTCGGCATCAACAACGTCGCCCTCGTCGACGGCCAGCCGCGCACGCTCGGCCTGCGCGAGCTGCTGTCGGTCTACGTGGACCACCGGCTCGACGTCGTGCGCAGGCGCTCGGCGTACCGGCTGCGCAAGCGCGAGGAACGGCTTCACCTCGTCGACGGCCTCATCATCGCGCTGCTCAACATCGACCAGGTCATCCGGGTCATCCGGAACTCGGACGACACCGCGCAGGCCCGCGCGCGGCTCATGGAGACCTTCGAGCTGAGCGAGATCCAGGCCAACTACATCCTCGACACCCCGCTGCGCCGCCTGACCCGCTACGACAAGCTGGAGCTCGACCGGGAGAAGGAGCAGCTCCAGGCCGACATCGCCGAGCTGAACGAGATCCTCGGCTCGGAGGACCGGCTGCGCAAGGTCGTGTCGTCCGAGCTGGCCGAGGTGGCCAAGACCTACGGCACGCCGCGGCGCACGGTCCTGCTCGAGTCGTCGGAGGCCGCCAGGAGCGCCGTCGTGCCGCTGGAGGTGCCCGACGACCCCTGCCTGGTGCTGCTGTCGTCCACCGGCCTGCTGGCCCGTACGACCGACGCCACGCCGATCTCCGGCGAGGGTGAGCGCACGGCGCACGACGTGCTCGTGTCGGTGGTCCGCTCGACCGTACGCGGCGAGGTCGGCGTGGTGACTTCCAAGGGCCGGTTGATCCGGGTCTCGGTGCTCGACCTGCCCGCGCTGCCGCCCTCGGCCAACCCGCCCACGCTGGCGGGCGGGCACCCGGTGTCGGAGCACGTCTCGCTCGAACCGGGCGAGAAGGTCGTCGGCCTGGGCTCGCTCGACCCGGACGGGCCGGGTCTCGCGCTCGGCACCAGCCAGGGTGTGGTCAAGCGGGTCGTGCCCGAATATCCCGTCAACCGCGACGAGTTCGAGGTGATCGGCCTGCGGGACGGCGACGTGGTGGTCGGCGCCGTCGAGCTGACCTCCGCCGACCACGACCTGGTCTTCATCACCAGCGACGCGCAGCTGCTGCGCTTCCCCGCCTCCGTCGTACGGCCTCAGGGACGCCCGGCCGGCGGCATGGCCGGCGTGCGTCTCGACGGCGACGCGAAGGTGGTCTTCTTCGGCGTGGTCGATCCGGCCCGCGAGGCGCGTGTGGTGACGGTCGCCGGCTCCTCCACCGCCCTGCCCGGCACCCAGATGGGCGCGGGCAAGGTCTCCGACTACGCCGACTTCCCGCCGAAGGGCCGGGCGACCGGCGGCGTCCGTGCCCAGCGCTTCCTGAAGGGCGAGGACGTCCTGCTGCTCGCCTACGCCGGTCCGGCCCCGGTGAAGGCCGTCTCCTCGACCGGAAAGCCGGTGCCGCTGCCGGAGGAGCTGGGCCGCCGCGACGGCTCGGGCGTGCGCCTCGTGCACGCCATCGCCGCGATCGGCGGCGCGCTCGGCGCGGACGGCGACGACGAGGCCGCCGCGACCGAGGGCGGCATGGCCACCACCGGCGACACCGGCGGCGAAGAACCGGTCTCTTGACGCGCTCCCCGGCCCGGAGGCCGGAGCACTGCGGACGAATTCGGTAGCCGTCACGGAGTCCGCCCGCCGCCCGCGGCGGGCGGACTCCGCGTCAGATGACGGCGGGGCCGCCCCGGAAGGACGAGCGGTACGCCTGCGGCGTGGTCCCCACGACCCGCTTGAACCGCTCCCTGAACGCGGTCGGCGACCCGAACCCGGCCTGCGCCGCGATGCGTTCGACGCCGTGATCACTGTTCTCCAGCAGGTACTGCGCCCGCCGCACCCGGGCCCGCAGCAGCCACTGCAGCGGAGTGGTGCCGGTCTGCTGCCGGAAGCGCCGGCTGAAGGTGCGCTCGCTCATCCCGCCCCGGGCCGCCATCTCCGCCAGGGTGAGGTCGCGGCCGAGGTTGTCCTCGATCCACGCAAGCACCGGCTCCAGCAGTGAGCCGCCGGGCACCGGCGGATGCTCGTGGACGATGAACTGGGCCTGGCCACCCTCCCGTTCGAGGGGCATGACCGACAGGCGGGCGGCGTCGGCCGCGACGGCCGAGCCGTGGTCGCGCCTGATCATGTGCAGGCACAGGTCGAGTCCGGCCGCCGCGCCCGCGGAGGTGAGCACCTGCCCGTTGTCGACGTACAGCACGTCCGGCCGCACGTCCACCGACGGGAACCGCCGGGCCAGCTCGGGCGCCGCCGCCCAGTGGGTGGTCGCCCGCAGACCGTCCAGCAGCCCGGCCGCCGCGAGCGTGAACGCGCCCACGCAGATCGAGGCGAGGCGGGTGCCCCGCGCGGCCGCCTCGCGCAGCGCCTCCAGGGCCTCGGCCGGGGGCGGCCCGGCCCGCTCCGAGCAGCCGGGCACGATGACCGTGTCGGCGTGCGCCAGCGCGTCCACGCCGTACGGCACGCGCAGGGCGAACGCCTCGGTCGCCACTTCGGGGGCGGGCCCGCACACCCGCACCCGGTACGGCCTGCGGCCGTCCGGCAGGCGGGTGCGGCCGAACACCTCGATGGGGGTCGCCAGGTCGAACGGCACGACATGGTCCAGCGCCAGGATCGCCACGGTGTGCACGATCGCCACCATAGACGGAATCCCGCCAGCGGAGACACCTGTGCTTTCGGGTGGACGACCTGATCGCAGGAGTTGGCGGGAATCCGTCGATCTTTGTCGTTCTCGCCGCTGGGACCGGCGACGGCCGCACTCCTACGGTTGGTGACCGGCACACCGACGACGAGGAGACATGCCGATGCACGCGCAGTTCGTGCCGCGATCGACGCCCGTCCGCGCACGCCGACCACTGATCGGAGCGCGCGCACGATGACCGCGTTCTTCCTGGCCGTCCACGTCCTCGCCGCGATCCTGGCGATCGGCCCGGTCGCCGTGGCGGCGAGCATGTTCCCCGCCGCCGCACGGCGTGCGGCGGACCGGAACACAGCCGAGCGGAACACAGCCGGCCGGAACACGGCGGACCGGAACACACCCGACCGGAACACACAGGCCGGCGGCCTGGCGGTGCTCCGCGTCCTGCAGCGCGTCTGCCGTGTCTACGCCGTCGCGGGCCTGGCCGTGCCGGTTTTCGGCTTCGCCACGGCGAGCGCCCTCGGCGTGCTCGGCGACGCCTGGGTCGTCGCGTCCGTCGCGCTCACCGGCGCAGCGGCCGCGATCCTGGCCCTGGCGGTCCTGCCCGGACAGGAGGCCGTCCTCGCCCGGCTCACCGCCGGGAATCCCTTGTCCGCCGGGGCCGGGGTGGCGAGGCTCGCGACGCTGACCGGCGTCTTCAACCTGCTGTGGGCGGCCGTCACGGTGCTGATGATCGTCCGTCCCGGCTCGACCACGGGAGTCTGACCATGTCCCGCCCTCGAGCCGCCCTGCGTACCGCTGCCGCCGTCGAGCTGGGATCCCTGGCCATCCTCCTGGTCAACCTGGCCACCACCCACCTGCCGCCCGTGTCCTCGCTCGTCGGCCCCCTCCACGGCTGCGCGTACCTGTTCGTCGTCGTGGCCACCGCCCGCGACGCGGGATGCGACCCGGCCGGCAAGGCGCTGGCCTGGCTGCCGGGGATCGGCGGCCTTCTCGTCCTGCGGCGCCTCACACGAACGCCCCGGGGGAAGGCCGCCTCCGATCTCCCGCGGTGAGGCGTCAGGCCGACGAGGCGCACAGGCAGAACGGGTGTCCCGCCGGGTCGAGGTAGACGGTCCACCCATGCCCCGCGCCGGGCTGGTGCTCATGCCTGACCGCGCCCAGGGCCAGCGCCTCCTTCTCCGCCCTGACCGGGTCGTCCACGACGAGGTCCAGGTGGAACTGCTGCGAGTGCCCGGCGTCCGGCCACGCGGGCGGCCTGTGGCCGGGCACCCGCTGGAAGGACAGACGGCCCTGGTCGTCCCCGGTGAGGGTGACCCAGTCCTCCTCCTCGCTCGTGACCTTCCAGCCCAGCAGCCCGG
Source organism: Microbispora sp. ZYX-F-249 (assembly GCF_039649665.1). NCBI lineage: Bacteria > Bacillati > Actinomycetota > Actinomycetes > Streptosporangiales > Streptosporangiaceae > Microbispora > Microbispora maris. The sequence continues at coordinate 39,647 of NZ_JBDJAW010000008.1, forward strand.
CGTAGAAGGCGGCCAGGGCCTTGGGGTCCGGGCAGTCGAGCACCACCGAGTACATGCGTGCGACACCGCTCATGGGGTGACCTCTCTCCAAGGGAACAACACCACTGAAAACCTTATACCGGTGTCGCGCCGGGCAGCCAGCCGACACGGTGGCGAAATCCCCACCCCCGCGGGGATCGGCGAAAGGTCATCGGGCAACATCTGTGACATGACCGCTGCCTTCGACGATCTACTCGCCGCGAACGAGAAGTACGCGAGCACGTTCACCCACTCCGGACTCAGCGGCCGCGCCGCGCGCGGACTCGCCGTGGTGACGTGCATGGACTCCCGCATCGACCCCCTCGGCCTGCTCGGCCTGACCGCCGGCGACGCGAAGATCCTGCGCAACGCCGGCGCCCGGGTGACCGACGACGTCCTGCGTACTCTCGTCCTCGCCGTCTACCTGCTCGGCGTCGACCGCGTGCTGGTGATGCCGCACACCGACTGCCGGATGTCCAAGTCGACAGACGAAGACGTGCACAACCTCATCGCCGCCGAGTACGGCGTCGACACCCGGAGCCTGGAGTTCCAGACGGTCCCCGACCAGCGGGCCACGCTGCGGCACGACATCACCCGCATCAAGTCCAGCCCCTACCTGCCGGCTGACCTCGTCGTGGGCGGCGCGCTGTACGACGTGCACACGGGACGGCTCCAGCCCGTCGAGCTCTGATCCACGCCCCCGTACGGCGGGCCGCCCCCGCGGGCCTGCCGTACGGGGCGTCCGGGGGCGTCCGGGGGCGTCCGGGGGACCGGCGCGCGTCTCGGGCGGCGGGACGGAACCCGGCCGGGAGGCTGCTACGTTCTTCTGCTGGATCGCGAAAACGCGCGCCTCTCCCCCGGTCACACACCGGTTCCGAGCCCCCACAGGAGCCCGCATGCCCCGCACCCCCTCCGCCGCCTCGGGTGGCACGTCGCGCCGGTCCTTCCGCGGCATCGCCATCCTGGTGATCCTCGCGCTCATCGTCGTCGGCGCGCCGACCCTGATCGGCGCGTTCAGCGGGTTCGAGCGCACCAGCGGCGGAGAGGTGGCGGTCGTCCGCGACGGCGGGCCGCTCGACGACAACAAGGTCCGCCAGGTCATCGACCCCGGCTCCGGGGTCACCTGGATCGGCTGGTGGTCCCAGATACACCGCTATCCGGCGCAGCAGCGCTTCTACACGATCACCTCGAACTCCGGCGAAGGCGAGAAGTCCGGCGTCGACGTGGTCAACGTGCCGAGCAGCGACGGCGTCAACATGGGCATCGAGGGCACGCTGTACTTCGGGCTCAACCTCGACCACCAGACGCTGAAGTCGTTCGACGACAAGTTCGGCACGCGCAAGTTCCGCAGCACCAACGGCGGGACCTACTACCCCTGGGACGGCGACGAGGGCTGGTCCGCCTTCCTGGACCAGATCATCCGACCGGTGATCGACAACGACCTGCGCACCCAGATCAACAACTTCCGCTGCGCCGAACTGGTCTCCTCCTGCGCTCTCGTGCAGAACAACAGCGCCGGTCAGCAATCGGGCGTGCCGCAGCAGGGCAACAACGCGAACATCGCCAAGATCCAGAACGCGGTGAACACGAGCCTGGCCGAGGACCTCAAGGCGACCCTCGGCGCCGACTTCCTCACCGGCATCCACTTCAACCTCTCGCGGGTGACCCTGCCCACCGAGGTGCAGGAGGCGGTCAACCAGGCACAGGCCGCGTTCGCGAAGGTCACGGAGGCACAGGCCAAGGTCGCCCAGGCACGCGCCGAGGCGGAGGCCAACAAGGCCCGGCAGGACGGCTACAACAAGTGCCCCACCTGTGCGGAGATCGAGAAGCTGAAGGCTCTGCCCCAGGGCATCACGGTGTACGCGCCGGGCAATACTGGAGGCGTCGCTCTGCCCACCAAGTAGGGAGCCGGGACCCCGATGCGCCTGCTCGCCCTTCCCATGACGCTCATCGTCATCGCGCTACTCGTGTACCTGCTCGTGGTGCTCGCGCGCAGCGGGAAACCGGCGTCCCGGCGGGGTGCGGCCGGCGCGCCACGCTGGGAGACCGACACGGTCATGGAGAACGGGTGGACCCTGATCGTCGTGCGCAAGGTCGCCCTCGGCCCCGCCGGGCCGGTGGAGCTGGCCAGGCAGACGGTCAGGACCATCAAGGACGACGACCCGAACTGGGACGAGCTCTACCGGGAGGCCATGGTGGAAGCCCGCAACCGGGTCAGCACGCTGGAGATCGAGTCCGGCTGAGCCGATGACCATCGGGCGTCCTCGTTTCACCGACAGTCACAATACCTATTGACCCTGTAGGGATAATCGGCAACAGTGGGGCCAGCGATTCCAGCGATCCGAAAGGGCACCACATGAGCGTCACCGACGAGCTCCTCGCCAACGCCGAGCGATACGCCGCGGGTTTCGACAAGGGGCATTTGCCGCTGCCTCCGGCGCGCGGCGTGGCCGTCGTCGCCTGCATGGACGCCCGGCTCAACGTGTACGGCCTGCTGGGCCTGGCCGAGGGCGACGCGCACGTCATCCGCAACGCCGGCGGCGTGGTGACCGCGGACGAGCGGCGCAGCCTCGCCATCAGCCAGCGCCTGCTCGGCACCCGGGAGATCATCCTCATCCACCACACGGACTGCGGCATGCTGACCTTCACCGACGACGGCTTCCGCGGGGACATCGAGGCGGAGGTCGGGATCAAGCCCGACTGGGCCGCCGAGGCTTTTGCCGACCTCGACGCGGACCTCATCCAGTCGCTCAACCGCATCAAGGCCGACCCGTTCATCCCGCACAAGGACTCGGTGCGGGGCTTCGTCTACGAGGTGGAGACCGGCCGCCTGCGGGAGGTCAAACCCTGAACCCGCTCCCCGGCCGGCACGAGTCGTCGCGCCCGTGAGGGACAGTCCGGGAGACTGCCACCGTGAAAGCGCAACGCTTCGTCTCCCTCGATCCCGACGGCACGAGCGGCGGCCGCTGGATGTACGTCGTGGTGGAAGCCGGGACCGGGGTCTTCTACCAGCAGCAGTACGGAGGCACGGCCTGCCGCGAGGGGCAGGTGGAAGGCTTCCTCGTCCCACTGTTCGGCCTCGACGCTCTCGACGCGCTTCGGCGGCTCTTCGAGAAGCACTTCCGGCGCGCCGGCACCTGGAACCACCCGTGGCCGGACGACGAGCGGAACAGGCTGCGCGACATCGTCGGATCGATCCCGTACTGGGCATGCGACGGAAACGCCGAGACGCGGCACGACCTCCGGCTGGACGAGAGCCGGATCGGCGAGGTGGACGAGGCATGGGTTCCGGTGATCACACCCGACGGCCCCGGAGTGCTCATGTGGCACAACTCGGACTGAGCCCGCCGGAAGGCGGCGAACACGGCCCGCTCGGGGACACGACTGGGGACGCGCGGGAGGGGAGACCGGATCATCAGCCTCCCGGAGACGGCTGAGGTCACCGGAAACCGGCCGCTTCCGGACACCTCCCGGCAGATAGGGCCGGAGTGGTCCGGGTAGATGTGCACGCGTCCGCATCCCCCTCCCCCCAAGGAAGGACGCCCCCGTGAACGCTCTGGTCACACGCGTGTCCACGATCTGCGCCGCAGTCGCCCTGGCGGGCGCCGTCACCGCCGCACCGGCCGCGGCGCAGAACTTCTCCGCCCACTACACCTGCGCGGCCGGCAACGTACTCCCCACGATCGACTGGCTGACCGGTGTCCTGGCCCGCGACTGCACGGGGCCGGGCGCCAGCGATGGCGCCATGGGGAGCATCACCATCCCGATCGGGACCTATTCCTGCCGCTTTGTGTACTACAGCCCCGAGAGCGATTACCTCTCCGGCTATGACTGCTACTGAATCGGTGCCCGGCGGGGCACCGGTCAGGCGTCGATGTGGTCGCGGTCCACCTCGGCGGCGCTGCCGATGATGAACTCGCGGCGCGGGCCGACGTCGCTGCCCATCAGGAGGCTGAAGATGTGCTCGGCATCCTCCACGTCCTCGATCTTGACGCGGCGCAGGACGCGGTGACGGGGGTCCATGGTCGTCTCGGCGAGCTGGTCGGCGTCCATCTCACCGAGGCCCTTGTAACGCTGCACGGGGTCCTTCCAGCGCTTGCCGCGCCGCTCCAGGTCGCGCAGGACCTTGTGCAGCTCGGCGTCGCTGTAGGTGTAGATGTACTTGTCCTGGCCGCGCCCGGGGTTGGTGATCTCGATGCGGTGCAGCGGCGGCACCGCGGCGAACACCCGCCCGGCCTCGACCATCGGCTTCATGTAGCGGTGGAAGAGCGTGAGCAGCAGGCAGCGGATGTGCGCGCCGTCCACATCCGCGTCCGCCATTAAGATGATCTTGCCGTAGCGGGCCGACTCGATGTCGAACGAACGGCCGGATCCTGCGCCCACCACCTGGATGATCGCCGCGCACTCGGCGTTCTTGAGCATGTCGGCGACCGACGCCTTCTGCACGTTCAGGATTTTGCCCCGGATCGGCAGCAGCGCCTGGAACTCCGAATCGCGGGCGAGCTTGGCCGTGCCCAGCGCGGAGTCACCCTCGACGATGAACAGCTCGCTGCGGTCGACGTCGTCGCTGCGGCAGTCGACCAGCTTCGCGGGCAGCGCCGAGTTCTCCAGGGCGGACTTGCGCCGCTGGTTGTCGCGGTGCTCGCGGGCGGCGATACGCGCCTTGGCGGCGGCGACGATCTTCTCGAGCACCGCGCGCAGCTGCTGCTTCTGCCCCCGCTTGGGGGTGGCGAACAGCGCCTTGAGCTCCCGGGTCACCACGTGGGCGACGATGCGGCTGGCCGCGGAGGTGCCGAGCACCTCCTTGGTCTGGCCTTCGAACTGCGGCTCGGGCACCCGCACGGTGACCACCGCGGTCAGCCCTTCGAGGATGTCCTCCTTGGTCACCGGCTCGTCGCCGTTCTTCAGCAGCCGGGTCTCCCTCAGCTGCTCGTTGATCGTGCGGACCAGCGCCCGCTCGAACCCGGCGACGTGGGTGCCGCCCTTCGGCGTGGCGATCACGTTCACGAAGGAGCGTACGGTCGTCTCGTAGCCCTTCCCCCAGCGGACCGCGACGTCGACGGTGAGCTCCCGCTCGATCTCCGTCGGCGTCATGTGGCCCTGCTCGTCGAGCACGGGGACCGTCTCGTGGAAGTGGCCCTCGCCCTGCAGCCGCAGCACGTCGCACACGGCCTCGTCGCGGGACAGGAACTCGGTGAACTCGCCGATGCCGCCGTCGAAGCGGAACGACTCCTCGACCGGCTCCTCGCCGCGGGCGTCGCGCACCACGAGCGTGAGCCCCGGCACCAGGAAAGCCGTCTGGCGCAGCCGCACGTGGATCTCGTCGAGCGAGACCTCAGCCTCGGGCAGGAAGATCTGCCGGTCGGCCCAGAAGCGCACGCGTGTGCCGGTGACGTTGCGCGGAGCCGGGCCGCCGTCGCGCAGGCCGGACTTCTTGCGGAACTTGGCGGTCGGGCCGTCGCCGTCGAACACGCCGGGCACGCCCCGGCGGAAGCTGATCTGGTGGATCTTCCCGTCGCGGTCGACCTCCACGTCCACCCGGGAGGACAGCGCGTTGACCACCGAGGCGCCGACGCCGTGCAGACCGCCCGAGGCGCCGTAGGAACCGCCGCCGAACTTGCCGCCCGCGTGCAGCTTGGTGTAAACGAGCTCGACGCCGGCCAGGCCGGTCTTGGGCTCGATGTCGACGGGGATGCCGCGCCCGTTGTCGCGGACCTCGACCGAGCCGTCGGGGTGCAGCTCGACCTCGATGCGGGTGCAGTAGCCGCCCAGCGCCTCGTCGACCGCGTTGTCCACGATCTCCCAGAGGCAGTGCATGAGGCCGCGCGTGTCCGTGGAGCCGATGTACATCCCTGGGCGCTTGCGGACGGCCTCCAGGCCTTCCAGCACAGAGAGATGACGGGCGGTGTACCCCGTCTCCGCGCGAACCGCAGTCACACCCAACTCCCACTTATCAATCGAACACGCGTACGCAGCTTAACGCCACTCATGTTTGTACGCGTACAAGCTTGCCAGGCGCAGCACGATGACCGGCACTTTCGCTGTGATCCCGGTCACTTTCCGGATCATTCTGCTCTGGGCGTAGTCGGAGCATGATTGGGAAGCCCCTCATCCGGTTAGATGTTGTCCCAAGTGACTGACGCCAACGTCCCCACGAAATGTGGGGCGACCCGAAAGGCGATACGTGACTGGAGCTCTCGCCCCCATCAAGCCGCTGACGGCCCTGGACCGGTGCGACCGGTGCGGTGCTCAGGCCTACATCCGCGCGACCCTGCCCGTGGGTGGGGAGTTGCTGTTCTGCGCCCACCACGGGCGTCAGCACGTGACTGTGCTGCGCGACAAAGGTGCTGAGATCCAGGACGAGTCGGCCCGACTCAGTGAATCCCCCGCGACCGCCCCTGACGGCGAGCGCTGACCCATAGACGGCGTGCCGGAGCGTCACGACGATGTCCGCTCCGCACGCCGTCGCCATATGAAGAAGCCACCGGCCCGGGCCGGACACCCGCCGTTCCCCGTTTCCCCCGGGGCCCGGCGGATGCCGCCCGGGCGTGACCCGCGGCCGTCGGCGTACGGCGGCCGCCGTACGGGTGCCGCGACCGGCCTGAGCCGGCGCGCGGGCCTCCCCAGCGGCGGCGCCCGTCAGGGCCGCACGCGGTAGTGATAGCGACCGGCGACGGTGAAGCCCTCCCGCTCGTAGAGCGCGCGGGCCGCCGCGTTGGCCTCCGTCACCACCAGGTACGCGCCGTCCGCGCCGTGGCCTCCGCCCCAGGCGAGCAGGGTGCGCAGCACGGCCGCGCCCAGCCCGCGCCGCCTGACGCGTGGCTCGACGGCCATGCAGTAGACGCCGAGCCACCGGCCCTGCGGGACGCCCCTTCCCACCGCGCCCTCGTCGAGGAGGACGTACCCGGCGGGCACTCCGCCGAGGATGCGCTCGCCCCACGTCCGCGCGGGAGTCTCCCCGGCGTCGCGATGCCGCCCGCCGTCGACGCTCCACCACGTGTGCAGCCACCGTTCCGACGGCGCGTCCTCCACCACCGCCCCCGCGGCACGGTCACCGGAGGTCAGCGGTCTGGTCATCACCGACGTGGGGTCAGCGAGCAGGTAGCCCCGGCGGCTCAGTTCTTCGTCGAGCCCCGGCGTCGCGCCCGCGCCTACGTAGAACACACAGGGCAGCCCGAGGCCCTCGTAGAACCGCTCGGCCCGGTCGACCGCCTCCGGCAGGTCCGCGCGCTCTCCCAGCGCGAGCACCGAGTTGGCCCGCTTCGTCACTCCGCCGGCATGCCGGTAGACCCAGCCGCCGTCCTCGGCCCGCCCCGGCGCCGGCCAGGCCTCGTCGACCAGCAGGTCGAACTGTGCGATCTCCTCATCCACCCGCCGCAGCCTAACCGGCCGGCACTGCCCGGATATCCACCCTCGGCACACGCGCCCCCGATGGGCCGCGTCTTCACCGATCCGGCGCGCGGCTGACCGGCGCGCGGGCCGGATAAGCTGCGGAACCGTGCTCATCCTGCTTCCGCCCTCGGAGGGGAAGGCCGAGCGGGGAACCTCTGCCGTCCGGCGGCTCAGCTTCCCCGAACTCGCCTCCCCGCGCGAGAAGGTCCTCGACGCCCTCGTCTCGCTCTGCCACGCCCCCGAGGCGCGCGACGTGCTCGGCCTGTCCGAGGGACAGGCCGGCGAGATCGGGCGCAACCTGGCGCTGTCCACGGCGCGCACCCTGCCCGTCGCCGCCCTCTACACGGGCGTGCTGTACGACAATCTCGCCCTGGCCACCCTCTCGCCCGAGGCCCGGCGGCGGGCGGACCGGAGGATCGTCGTTTTCTCGGCACTGTGGGGCCTGCTGCGCCCGTCCGACCGCGTGCCGCCCTACCGGCTGTCCATGGGCGTACGGCTGCCGCCGATGGGCGGCCTGGCCGCGTTCTGGCGGCCGTCGATCAGCGCGGTGCTCGACGCGACGAAGGGGCTCGTGGTGGACATGCGGTCCGCGACGTACGCCGCCGCCTGGCAGCCCGGCGAACGCGGCGTGGCCGTACGGGTGCTGAGGGAGGCGGCGGGGAAACGGACCGTCGTCAGCCACATGGCGAAGGCCACCAGGGGCGTGGTGGCCCGATCGCTCGTCGAGACCCCCGACCGGCCCCGCACGGCCGGCGACCTCGCCGACCTGCTGACCGGCCTGGGGCACCGGGTGGAACTGGCCGCGTCCGCCGGCCGGGGACGGCCGCGGGTCCTCGACGTGATCGTGAACGAGTGAGTCAGAGGTTGAGCCGGGCGCAGGCCCGGCGGTACTGCTGCCCGGGGTCGCCGAGGTGCGACCAGGGCAGCCGGCTGAACCGGCCGCCCGTCCTGGCCAGGTGGCCGCGCGCCGGACGCCGCAGGTCCGACAGGTAGAACGCGGCGCCGAAGACGTTGTGCGCCTCGACCGCCCGCGGATGCGCCGCGCCGAGGCGCCGCTCCGACCAGTGGGCGGAGGCCGAGACGACCTCACGCTGCGCGTCGAAGGAGAACCAGCCGCCCCGCGACATGGGGGTGCGCCCGGCGGCGACGGTCTCGAAGTGGGCCAGCGGCACGAGCGCGGGCAGCGGACTGCCCTCCGGAGCGTGCGCGGCGGCCGAGCGGGCGAAAGCGAGCATCTCCTGGGCGGTGCCGCCCCAGCCGGGCGACAGAGTGATCAGACGGGCCACCGCCCCCGAATACAGCGTCGGCCAGCGGCGGGAGCACTCGTACCAGACCGCGTCCTTGTCACCGCGCGGCCGGTCCAGCCCGACGGCCAGCCACATCAGGCCCTCCCACGGCACCGGGTCGCCCGGCGCGAGCGCCGCCGCCGTCAGCAGCGGCTGCCTGGCCTGTTCCATCGCCGACTGATAGGTGTGCAGCCGGTCCGCCTGCACCGCTCGGGCCCGTACGTCGGGCCGCAGTTCCCAGGCCTCCTCCAGGCGGGTGCGGCCGAGCCACAGCCAGAGGTCGGGATTGCCCTGGTCATAGGCGAGCAGCGCCTCGATCGACCGGCTCGCCCCGATGACGGTCCGCGAGAGCGCCTCCACCCGCAGCGACCGCGTCTCCGGGTCGCCCCTGCTGTCCGCCAGGACGGCCGCGGCCGGTCCGAGGTCGCCCCGGCAGGCGGCCTCGACCGCCTCGTCGAGCATCGCATCCGCCCACGGGCGGTCCGGGATCACTCGTGGCCCCCGAGCACGCGCCCGATCCACTTCGATCACTCCCATGAGGCGCGAGCCTAGGAGCCTCGACGTGCCCGGGGCGCTACCACGAGGTTACGGGGGTGTAAACGTCATCGCCCCCTCGGCCGTACGTGGCCGGGGGACGATCGACTCGTGCGTCAGTCCAGGTAGTCGCGCAGCACCTGGGAACGGGAAGGGTGCCGCAGCTTCGACATGGTCTTGGACTCGATCTGGCGGATCCGCTCACGGGTCACGCCGTAGACCTTCCCGATCTCGTCGAGGGTCTTCGGCTGCCCGTCGGTGAGACCGAACCGCATCGACACCACGCCCGCCTCCCGCTCCGACAGCGTGTCGAGAACGGAGTGCAGCTGCTCCTGCAGCAGCGTGAAGCTGACGGCGTCGGCCGGGACGATGGCCTCGGAGTCCTCGATGAGGTCGCCGAACTCGCTGTCGCCCTCCTCGCCCAGCGGAGTGTGCAGAGAGATCGGCTCGCGGCCGTACTTCTGCACCTCGATGACCTTCTCAGGGGTCATGTCGAGCTCGCGGGCCAGCTCCTCCGGCGTGGGCTCGCGGCCGAGGTCCTGCAGCATCTGCCGCTGGACACGGGCCAGCTTGTTGATCACTTCGACCATGTGGACCGGGATGCGGATGGTCCGCGCCTGGTCGGCCATGGCCCGGGTGATCGCCTGCCGGATCCACCAGGTGGCGTACGTGGAGAACTTGTAGCCCTTGGTGTAGTCGAACTTCTCGACCGCGCGGATCAGGCCCAGGTTGCCCTCCTGGATCAGGTCCAGGAACAGCATCCCGCGCCCGGTGTACCGCTTGGCCAGCGAGACGACGAGACGGAGGTTGGCCTCCAGCAGATGGTTCTTGGCGCGGTGGCCGTCCTCGGCGATCCACTCCAGCTCGGCGCGGACGTCGACGGGGAGGTTGTCGGCCTCCTGGGCGAGCTGCTCCTCGGCGAACAGGCCGGCCTCGATCCGCTTGGCGAGCTCGACCTCCTGCTCGGCGTTGAGGAGCGGCACCTTGCCGATCTGCTTGAGGTAGTCCTTCACCGGGTCGGCGGTGGCGCCGGCCGCCGCGACCTGGGCGACGGGCGCGTCGTCATCGTCGTCGGTGAGGATCAGCACCTCGTCCTCGGACTGGGCGAGCGCCTCGGCCTTGGGCTCCTCGCCCTCGGCCTCCCCCTCGGGTTCGGCGTCGGACTCCTCGGTCTCCGCCTCGGCGTCGATCTCGACGTCCTCGACCTCGATGTCGAAGTCCTCGATGTCGACGTCACCTTCGAGGTCGATGTCCTCGTCGTCCTCGGCGATGTCGGCCGACTTCGGCTTGGGGTCGGCCTTCGGCGCCTTGCCCTCGGGCCCCGTGGCGGGGGCCTCCGGCTTGGCGGGCGCGGCCTTCTTCGGCGGAGCGGGCTTCGCCGGAGCCTTGGCGGCAGCCGGCTTGGCGGCGGGCGCGGGCTTGGCCGGGGCGGCGGGCCTCTTCGCCGCCGGCTTGGCGGCCGGCGCGGAGTCGGTGACCACTGCGGTCACGGTCTCCGGCTGCGATTCCTTGGCCGCCGCGGATTTGGTGGTCTTCTTGACGGGCGCGGTGGTGCGGCGCTTGGCTTGACCTCGAGAACGCTTGGGAGCCGCGGAGTCGGCGGCCGTCACCACGACGGTCACACCCTCCTTGCTGAGGCTGCGCAGGAATCCAGCGGCTTGCGACATCGGGATGTCCGCTTCCTCGAAGGCCTTGCGGACATCCTCGGACTCGAGGAAACCCTGCGAGCGCCCACGCTCGAGGAGCTGCTGAATCACTGGCTCGTTCAGCTCCGACGGCTTCGAGCGAGTCGAACTTGCAGGCGACACGAACACCTCTCGAACGAACGCATGGCGAGAATGGACCCAGGTGCTTCTTCTTTTCCGGTGGTGAGGTCGCGCAGACCGCGACATGCCATTGTGGCACGCCACGGTACGTGATACGGCCGCGTCCCGCCGGGTTGCCCCTCCACCCTAGGCCGACCGAGACACTAGTGCGTACGGAAGGAGGTCACTGATACCCGAAAGCAACCGTTATGACTGTTTCATTCAGTCACTCTTCGTGGCCGGTGGGACGTGGACTGCGAGTACCGTTACGTCATCATCCTGTTCATACCCGGACAGCATGTGGTCCACCAGGAAATCGAGCAGCATATTCGGGCTGCTCAGGACCTCCGGGGGCGCTTCGGCCACTACGGACGAAAGCTCCCTGAGTCCGGCGTCCAGCCCGCGCTTGCGGTTCTCCACCAAACCATCCGAGTACAGGACGGCGGTGTGACCCGGCGGCACGCAGAACCTGAACTGCTTGCGGCTCGTGGCCCAGCCGAGCGGAGTGCCCGGCTCGGTCTCGTGCAGCAGCCCGACGCCCTGCGGCGAGACCAGCAGCGGCGGCGGGTGGCCGGCCAGGGCCAGCGTGCCCTCCCCGGTCCCCGGCTCGACGACCATGTACGCCAGGGTGGTGACCTGCTCCTCCTCCTCGGTCGCCTCGAAGACGCGGTCGAGCCCGGTCAGCACCGCCGCCGGGGGCGGGTTCGTCAGCGCGAGCGCCCGCATGGCGTTGCGGATCCGGCCCATGCCCGCGGCGGCCTTGACGCCCTTGCCCATGACGTCGCCCACGACCGCCGCCACCCGGCCGTCCTGCAGGACGAACGCGTCGTACCAGTCGCCGCCCACCTGCACGTGGCGTGAGCCGGAGCGGAAGCGGTAGGCGAGCGTCATCCCCCGCACCACCGGCAGGCGCTCGGGCAGCAGGCTGCGCTGCAGGGTCTCGGCCGTCTTGTGCTCCCGCTCGAACAGTGTGGCCCGCTCGACCGCGAGGGCGCACTGCCCGGCCAGCGCCTCCAGGAAGACGCCGTCCTCCTGCGAGATCTTCTGGGTCCGGGTGAACGAGAACCGCAGCGCGCCGAGGGCCCGCCCGGCCGCGAGCAGCGGCAGGCCCACCCAGGCCCGCTCGTCCGTCTGCGCCAGGAAGCCGGAGATCCGCCCCTCGTCGGCGCCGGCGTCGACGAGCTGGGCGCGCAGGCTGTCGGGCGACTCGGCGAAGACCGGGCGGCGGCTGTTGACCGCCATCGTCATCACGTTGGGATGCGCGAGGTCGATGTCCTCACCCGGGGCGTCCGGGGTGCCGCCGCTGTTGATCACCTTCAGCGTGGCCCGGTCCGGGTCGAGCAGGGCGACCGACGAGTGGTCGGCGGCGAGGGCCGTACGGCCGACGTCGATGATGACCTGCACCACCTGCTCGACGGTGAGCGCCTCGGCGAGCTGGGCGGTCGCGCCCTGGAGGCGGGCGGTGCGCAGCGCGGCGGCGCCGAGCTGGTCGGTGAGGCGGCCGCGCATCTCCTCTGCCTCGCGCTGCGGCGTGACGTCGGTGTTGGCCCCGACCCACTCCACCACACGGCCGTGCCTGACGATCGGCACGGCCCGGACCTCGAAGTGCCGGTAGCCGCTGGCCCGGGTGCGCACCCGGTAGCTCCACTCGAACATCGTGCGGCCGCGCAGCGCCTCGCGCCACGCCTCCTCGGTGCCGGGACGGTCGTCGGGGTGCACCGCGTCCAGCCAGCCGTGCGCGAGGTACTCCTCCAGGCCCTGGCCGGTGATGGCCCGCCACTGGGGCGCGTCCTCGGCCACCGAGCCGCTGGGCGAGCTGATCCACACCAGCTGCTGCTGCGACTCCACCAGCGAGCGGTAGCGCTCCTCGCTGCGCTCCAGCATCTCCTCGTTCAGCTGCCGCTCGGTCACGTCGACCCCGAAGAGCGCGGTCCCGATGACGCCGTCGTCGCCGTGCAGCGGGAAGAACGACACCGTCCAGTGGCGGCTGTCGCCGTTCTCCGCGCGGGTCCTGATCCGCTGGTCGGTGATCGGCAGCGCCTCGTCGGCGATCCGGCGCAGCGCCGCGTCGATCAGGGTGGTCAGGTCGGCCGGCAGCAGCTCGGCCGGTTGGCGGTCAAGATGCAACTCGACAGGATGGCCGGTCAGCTCGGTAAAGGTGGAGTTGACCCGGACGAAACGCCCATCCGGGTCGAAAAACGCGAAGGCAAACGGCGCCTCCGACATCACGCCTCTGAAGAGGTCGGAGTCTGATATGTCCAAACCGGGCTCCCGGGGCCGGGGCACGGAGGTTTCGGCGCTCATGGTCGGCACCTCCGTCGCGTGCCAGCGTCTCCCACGAGGCACATCTCCATAACTGTGATTGGTAGCGCAGATCTGCCCTACATCATGGGCGATCGGCATACGCGGACGGAAGCCCCGCCCGGCATGCGGTCAACGCATCCTGTCAAAAGACCGGCGCCTCGCGCAGGAAGATCGGGCCTACTTCTTGGCCGCCCGCTTCGCTTCCTGCTTGGTCGCGCGAACCAGCTGCAGGCTCTCGGCGTCCACGACGTCGGCCACCGACCGGTGCACCCCCTCCTCGCCGTACGGCCCGGCCGCCTCACGCCAGCCGTCCGGGCGCACGCCGCACTGTTTGCCCAGCAGGGCCAGGAAGATCTGGGCCTTCTGCCGGCCGAATCCGGGGAGGGCCAGCAGCCGGCGCAGCAGTTCGGCACCGTCGCGGACATCCTCCCATACCTTCTCGGCCGAGCCATCGTAGTGCTCGACGAGATATGTCGCGAGCGCCTGGACGCGGGCCGCCATCGCCTTCGGATACCGATGGACGGCGGGCGCCGCCGCGAACAGTGCCGCGAACTGGTCAGGATCATAGGAGGCGATCTCACGCGCGTCCAGGTCGCGGCCGAGCCTGCCGGCGATCGTCCGGGGCCCCGCGAAGGCCCGCTCCAGCGGCACCTGCTGGTCGAGCAGCATGCCGACGAGCAGTGCGAGGGGGCTGCGGCCGAGCAGCTCGTCGGCCTCGGGATCCTGGGCGAGCCGGATGCGCATGGGTCAAGCTTCCCACGCGGTGGCCCGCCAAGGCTTGACACTGCCCCGGAAAGAGGTGGAATAAGGGGCGGCAGGTCCCCATTCAGCGAGGAATGCAGTCCATGCCCGTACTCGCAGCACGAATCAGTGGCGGCCCAACACCGGAGCCGGGTCTCCGCGAACCGGCGGAGCTGGTGACCGATCGTCTGGCCGCGGAATTCCTGACCGTCCCCCTGTCCGCCGTCGCCCGCTGCGTCGCCGACGCCTGGGCGTGCGGGAAGCACCTGGGGCTCGACGTCACACCGGAGATCGTCGAGCGGGTCGCCCGGGAACGCCTCCTGGGTCTGGTGAACTCGGCGCCGCCTTCCCGGAGGTGAGGCGGCGCACGACGCTCACGCGGCCGTCGCCCCGCCCCGCCGCCGTAGTCTGGGAAAGGCTGGAGCGGCAGATAACGGGGAAGTCACCGGCCCGTGTTCCTGATGCCCTTCGCGGCGGGAATGCGAGAAGGTGGTGACCGTGAGCGAGCGGAGCGAGATCTCGTGAGTCGCCGGCGCCGACGTGACCCCCGGGAGACCCGGCCGCCGGACGACGTGTTCGCGGAGATGCTGCTGGCGGCCAGGGAGCTGCTCGCCGTGCGCAGCCCGCTCGACGCGGAGCTCATGGTCTCCGACATGCTCGGCGCCTGGTGGGGCAGGCGGCTGCGCGGCGGCGACGTCGAGCAGATCCTCGGCGAGGGCCTGGTGGACTACGCGGCCAAGGCCGGCACTCCGGCCGCGCTCACCCTGCTCGTCTCCGTCGCCTACCTCGGCACCGCCCGCCAGGCGGCCAAGGCGGAGGGCGCCGCGCTCGCGCTGATGGAGTCCGACGTCGCCCGGCCCCGCTGGGCGGACCGCGTCGGCGCCGTCAAACCGACCGGCTGCTACGTCTCCAGGGACGTGTACGGCGACCAGGACACCGTGGTGTGCACGTTCGCCTACAACGGCGAGGACCGGCACGCGCTGGTCGTGGTCGTCGACTACAACATGGGCGGGATGGCCCGCGACGCGTGGGTGTCGTCCCACGTCGACAAGCTGCTGGAGCAGGCCAGGCTGGAGGCCGCGGGAAACGCGCTGCTGCGGTTCGAGGAGCTGGAGCCGCAGCAGGCGCGGGCGCTGCTGGAGTTCGCCATGAAGGCCACCGGCGCCGCCGCGCACGGCCGCGGCGGCCCGAAGCTGGTGAGCGACAGCTACAGCGCCTACCACGCCTTCGCGCGGGCGCGGATCAAGGCGCTGCCGCCCGGGCGGATGCGGCCCGCCCCCGCGCACACGGAGGCGCCCTACAGCCGCGATCGCCGCGCGATGCTGGCGGCCGAGTTCCTCGCCTCGGACGCGGCGGAGAACCTGTCGGACCCCTCGGCCGCCTCCCGGTGCGCCGACCACATCATCGACTACGGCTGCGACCAGGACTTCGGGCGGCCGATGCGGGTGAGCCCGACCAAGTGCGAGACGTTCCTGCTCGACTGGCTGCCGCGCAAGGTCCTGCTCAGCACGGCCGAGCAGGACGCGATGCCGCACGTGCTGTCGGCATGGGTGCGTTTCGCCGGTCCCCGGATCGGGCTGCCCGAGGAGGGCGTGCGGGCCACGCTCGACGCCGTCTGGGAGGCGACCGCCCGGTTCACCGAGGCCTACCGGGACCCGGCCACCTTCGGGCTGGACCGCTCTCTCGTGGAGCGGCTGCTGCCGGACGGCGACCTGTCCGCGCTGGCCCGGCGCGCGTTCGCGTTCCCCTTGCTGCAGGGCATGCGCGGGTCGACCAACCTCGACCTGCTGAACCCGGCCGACGAGGCCGACCGGCGCATCCTGCTGGAGATCGACCACGCCGGCGAACTGGGCCGTACGGACCTGGAGGAGCACCTCGCCTGGCACGAGGAGATCGCGGGGCGGCTGTGGGTCGGCGACCCGCCGCAGCTGTGGGAGGCCGCCCAGCGCCTGATCGACCTGGGGCACGACCGGCACGACGTGCTGCACGTCCTCATCGAGATCGCCGAGCGGATCGGCGACCACCCGGACGAGCTGGCCGCCGCCCTGGACGACATCGCCGACATCCCGGACGAACCTCCCACCTGACGCGCCTCCGGCCCGGGCGGCCGCCACTCAGGAGGCGTAGCCGATGTCCTCGTACCTCAGGTCGTGGAAGCCGTTGGCCCCGATGTTGGCGAGCGCGGACCGCACGGCCACGCCCTGCGGGCACTGGTAGAGCGGCAGCACGTTGACCTTCTTCCAGACCAGCCGGTCGGCCTCGTTGAGCAGGCCGGGCACCTTGGCGGCGTCGAGCGTGCTGCCGGCGCGGTACATGGCCTCGTCGATCTGCTTGCTGCCGCTGCGCCCGATGTTGGCGTACCACTCGGTGTCGTCGCCCCGGCCGCCGCTCTCTCCGTCGGCGTAGATGTCGAAGGCGTCCGAGACGGGGTACGGCGTGCTCGGGTAGGCGAAGGCGGTGATGTCGAAGTCGCCGGGGATGAGGTGCTTGCCGAAGAAGTCGTCGAAGGACACCTTGCGCACCTCGACCCGGATGCCGACGCGCTGCAGCATCTGCCGGGCGGAGTCGGCCTCGACGCCGCTCATGATGATTCCGTCGGGCACGACGAAGCGCAGCGTGAGCGGTTTGCCGTTCTTCACGCGCGTCTTGCCCGACAGCGTCCAGCCCGCCTGGTCGAGCAGCCGCCCGGCCCGCCCCGGGTCGTACGCGCCGATGTCGCCGGCGTTGGCCCGGTAGCCGTACTGGCTGTTCATGAGGAAGTGGTTGTCGAGCGTCACGGCCGGCCAGCCGAGGCCCTTCAGGTCGCCCTGCATGAGAGCGCGTCGGTCGAGCGCCGCCGCGACGGCCTCGCGCACCCGCGCGTCGGCCAGGACCGGGCTCTCCCCGTTGAAGGTGAACTGCCGATACTGGGTGCCGGCGGCCTGCCGGATCACGGCGTCCCACGCCTCCCTGACCCGCGCGTAGTCGGCGGGGGACGGACCCACCTCGAAGACGTCCACGTCCCCCTTGGTGAACGCGTGGACCATCTGGTCGGGGCGCACGGCGCGGAACACGATGCCGTCCAGCTTCGCCCGGTTGCCCCACCAGCCGGGGTTGCGGGTGAGCGTGACCGTCCTGCCCTTGACGTCGAGGCGGTCCACCTTGAACGGCCCCGCGGTCACCGGGATGCGGTTGATCCAGTCGGCGTTGAACGCCGCCGCGGTCGCGTTGGTGCTGCCCGGATACAGCGGCGTGAACAGGGACTGCCACTCGTTGAACGGCTGGGCGAGGGTGACCACCACCTCGCGGTCGCTCGCCCCCCGGGCCACGCTCTGGACGTTCTCGTACGCGATGGTCGAGTCGACCCGGTAGTCCCGGTCGCGGCCGCTCATGGCCTTCCACTGCGCGGCGAAGTCCGTCCAGGTGATCGGCCTGCCGTCCGACCATTTCGCCTTGGGATTGATGGAGTAGGTGACGACCTGGCGGGGGGAGGTCGCGGTGATCCTGGCGTTGGTCACGTAGTCGGTGTCGAGGGTCAGCCGCCCCCGCGCGTCCGAGCGGAACGTGCGCGGCAGCAACGCGTCCGTCACCACCTTGACGGCGGTGGTGTCGCCGTCGACGTGGTTGCGGTTCCACTGGGACGGGAAGTCGGTGAGCCCCCACCGGAGCGTCCCGCCGTCCTTGACCTTGTCGCGCGCCAGCGGGTTGATGTCGTACGCCTTGACCGGGGAGGGGGCGAGCCCGTTGTCCGGTTCGCCGGTCCCCCGCTGCACGCCGCAGGCGCCGGCGGCCCACACAGCGGCCAGTGCGGCCAGGGCAACCGGCCATCGTGCTCTCACGTGCGTCTCCGATCCTCCCGGCTACCCTACGTCGTCGATTAGTAGCAGGAAGTGACTGCACTCGGCCATCGGGACACGCGCCCTGGGGATTCCCCTACGACATCAGGACAACTCGTCCACCGCGCTGCGGACGTCGTCGCTGGTGATCGTCGTCAGCTCGGCGGCGTTCGCCGACCCCTGCTCGGCGAGGCGGACGTCGCGCCGCAGCGCGGCCCGCTCGTACAGGGACCGGGCGAAGCGGCCGTTGCCCAGCCCGTCGATGAGCCCCTCGCGGCAGACCCAGTCGAAGACGTCCGCGAGGTCCCGCGCGGCGGAGGAGTCGAACCTGTCGCCGCTCCGCGCGGCGAGCAGCTCGGCGATCTCGGTCAGCTCGGACGGCGAGTAGGAGGGGAACGACACGCGCTGGTTGAACCGGGAGGCCAGGCCCGGGTTGGTCGCCAGGAACGCGTCCATCTCGCGCTCGTAGCCGGCCAGGATGACGACCAGACGGTCGCGGTCGTCCTCGGCCCGCTTCAGCAGCGTCTGCACCGCCTCGGCGCCGAAGGCGTCGCCCCCCGAGTAGCCGGTGTTGACCAGGCTGTACGCCTCGTCGATGAACAGCACGCCGCCGAGCGCGCGGTCGACCAGCTCGTTTGTCTTGATCGCGGTCGCGCCCAGATGCTGGCCGACCAGGTCGGCCCGCGACGCCTCGACCACGTCGGGCCGGGCCAGCAGGCCCAGGGCGGAGAAGATCCGGCCGAGGATCCGGGCGACGGTCGTCTTGCCGGTGCCCGGGGGGCCGACGAACACGATGTGCCGCATCTGCGACTGGACCGGCAGGCCCTGCTCCTGCCGCATCCTGGCCACCTTGAGCTGGGCCGTGATCGCGTGGACCTGCCGCTTGACCGGGTCGAGGCCGGCCATCCTGTCGAGGTCCGCGAGCGCCTCGTCCAGGGTCGGCGTGACCTGGTAGCCGCGGTATCGCGCGGTGATCTCGTTGAACGCCTTGGTCACGTCGTCGGCGGTGACGGTGACCAGGTCCTCGCCGCGCGGCGCCCCGCCCGCGCTCACCACGCGCACGTCGCGGGCCTGTGCCGCGGCCTCGGCGAGGCTGCGGGCGAATCGCGCGTTGCCGAGGTCGTCGACGAGCGCCCGGCGGTGCACGTCCTCGAACAGCCGGCGCAGCACGGGACGCGCCTCCGGGGCGAGCAGGTCTCCCCGGCGCCGCTGCAGCGCCTCGGTGATCTCCAGCAGTTCCGCCGGGCTGTAGCTGGGGAAGCGCACCCGGGTCGCGAAGCGGCTCGACAGCCCCGGATTGGACGCGAGGAAGTCGTTCATCTCCCGCTCGTAGCCGGCCAGGATGACGATGAGCCGTTCACGGTCGTCCTCGGCCCGCTTCAGCAGCGTCTGGACGGCCTCCGCGCCGAACCGGTCGGGCTGGCCGTCGCCGGAGTTGATGAGGCCGTACGCCTCGTCCACGAAGAGGACCCCGCCGAGCGCGCGGTCGATGAGCTCGTTTGTCTTGATGGCCGTGGCCCCCAGGTACTCCCCCACGAGGTCGGCCCGCTGCGCCTCGACCACGAACGGCGTCTCCAGCAGCCCGAACGCGTAGAAGATCTTGGCGAGCGACCGGGCGACGCTGGTCTTGCCGGTGCCGGGAGGGCCGACGAACACGAAGTGGCGCATCGGCCGCTCGTTGGTGTAGCCCGCCTCCCTGCGCAGCCGGGCCGCCTCGATCGACGCGGCGATGGCGCGCACCTGCTCCTTGACCGGTTCGAGGCCGATCATGGACTCCAGCTCGGCGAGCGCCTGCTCGACCGTGATGGGCGGCGGAGCGTCCGCCTCGGCCGGCGCGGGCTGGTGCCCGCCGGCCCGCGCGCGCACCTGCACCTGGCTCTCGGCGCCCGCCGCCTCCCGCTCCGCCTCGCCGCGCACCTTGCGGGCCAGCACCAGGCGGTAGAGGAGCACCGCGGCGGCCGCGCCGTAGGCGCCCCACAGGGCGGCGGACGGCGACAGCGGCGACAGCGACAGCGCGACGACCCCTGCGGGCACGAGGGACATCAGCGTCGTCAGCCACGGCGGGACCCACCGGATCAGGTGAGCCGCGCCGCCGGTCAGCGCGCCCAGCAGCATCAGCAGACCGGGCGCGATCGACTGCCCGCCGAAAACGCCCATGAACAGCGGCAGCAGCAGGCCCCATCCGGCGAGCACGAGCACGGTCGCGGCGGCACGCGGATAGCTGAGGGCCAGCGCGAGGAAGCACAGCGCCAGGAACGTGTAGATGAACGTGGGCATCAGCGACCAGTTCAGCGCCGCGGCCACGCCCATCGTCGCGACCAGCAGCACCACGAAAAGCGCGCGCCGCGCGAATGGCGGAAGCCTGAAATAGCGGAAACGCACCTGTTCGAACAGATCACGTGCCGCAGTTCGGTTTAAGAGGCTCGCCGCCCGTGCCCTGTCGGAGTCCCGCATCGACGCCTCCCCGCTTCGACCCCGGTTATACCGCACGTGCGGACGGAATGGGTGGACCCTTGCGGCACGTCGCCGTCGGGCACGGCGACGCCCCGCACCACTGCCCAGAATCGCGGGTCTCCCCACGGGAGGACGACGACGCGCGGGGGTGCGTGCGGCGCCCCGGCGGAGACACGGAGACACAGAGACACGGAGACACGGAGACGGTGGCTGGTCAGGTGGCCGCCGTCTCCGTGTCGTGCCGAGCCTGGGAGGTCTGGCGGGGAGTCCCGGCTATCGCAGGTTCTCGTTGGTACGTGCGTTCCGGACCGCGAGCGCGGCCACCAGGGCGCAGGCGCCGCCGAGGCCGAAGACGGCCTGGAGGGTGAGCTGGTCCACGATGACGCCGCCGACCAGCGCGCCGAGGCCGATCGACAGGTTGAACACCGCCACCCACAGTGAGGAGGCCGCTTCCACGGCCTGCGGCGCGGCGTTGATCATCCAGGTCTGCAGGCCGACCGACACGCCGCCGTAGGCCAGGCCCCAGGCGATCAGCAGTACGGCTCCTCCGGCCGGGCCCCGGCCCAGCACCAGGTAGAGCGGAATCGCGACCGCCAGGGTCACGGTGATGAGCAGCACGGTCCGGTGCGTGCCGCGCGCCAGCGCGGCCCCGGCGACGAAGTTGCCGATCATGCCCGCCAGGCCGAACCCGAACAGCAACGGGCCGACGAATCGTTCGTCGGCTCCCGACAGCTGCTGCAACGCCGGGCTCACGAAGGTGTAGGCCGAGAAGTGGCCGGTCACGATGAGGAATGTCGTGATGATGCCGACGCGCACACCCGGGTTGCCGAACTGCTCGCCCAGCAGTCGCGGGCTGACGGGCCGGGTGGCCGCCAACGGGGGCAGCACGGCCAGCAGCGCGAGCAGCACGACGAGCGCCAGGGCGCTCAGCGTCCCGAAGGCGACGCGCCAGTCGGACAACTCGCCGAGCAGCGTGCCGAGCGGGACGCCGAGCACGTTCGCGGCCCCGACCCCGCCGAAGATGATCGCAGTGGCCCGTGGCACGTTCGCGGGTGCCACGAGCCGGACGGCCAGGCCGCTGGCGATGGCCCAGAAGCCGCCGATCGCGATGCCGACCAGCACCCGGGAGGCCACCAGGACGGCGAAGGTCGGCGCCAGGGCCGAGACCACGTTGGCGAGGGTCATCAGCGCCATCAGGCCGAGCAGCAGCAGCCGCCGGTTCATCGCGCCGACGAGCACCGGAACCAGCGGTGCCGCGACCGCGGCGACCAGGCTGGGCACGGTCACCATCAGCCCGGCCGTCCCTTCGGAGACCGACAGGGCCGAGCCGACGGAGGTCAGCAGCCCGATCGGCAGTTGCTCGGCGGTGACCAGCAGGAATGCCCCGAAGGCCACAGCGGCGACCGCCGGCCGGCGACTCCTCGCCGGGACCGGCTCGTCGGGCGCCTCAGTCGTGGTCTGGTTCGTGGTCGTCAACCGACACCTCCTCGACTCATTCGGGAACGATCGCTCCCATATGTCGGGGCGACCCTAGTATGGGAGCGATCGCTCCACAAATTGGGTACAGTGGCGACCATGGCACGCCCTCGGCAGTTCGACGAGCAGGACGCGGTGACCAAGGCGACCGACCTGTTCTGGCGTCGCGGCTACAACGCCACATCCGTACGCGACCTGGGGGCCGAGCTCCGGCTCACTCCCAGCAGCCTGTATCGGACGTTCACCGACAAGCACACGCTGTTCCTGCGTGCGCTCGACCACTACCGGGCCACCGACTCCGCGGAGGCCGAGCAGCGGCTGGCCGTCGCCGACCGGCCGGTCCGCCAGGTGCTACGGGACTGGATGCTGTGGCTGGTCTCCTGCCCGTCCGGCGGCGAACCCGGCCGGGGCTGCTTCGTGGTCAACACGGCGACCGAGCTCGGCACCACCGACGTCCAGATCCGCCGGCGGACCGAGGCCGCCTTCGAGGTCACCCGGCAGGCCCTGCGATCGCTGCTGCACGACGGCCGGCGCACCGGCGAGCTGCCCGAGGACCTCGACGTCGACGGCGCCGTGGAGCTGCTGTTCACCCTGGTGCTCGGACTGCGGGTGCGGGAACGGGCCGGCCATGACCCGGCACGTCTCGCCACCGCCATCGACACCGCCGTCGACGCCGCGCTCCAGACCCCCGGGCCCGCCCGGGCCACGGCCTGAGCCGTCGCGGCCGGCCGCCCGCCCGGAGGTGGGATATCCACCTGGGGCTCTCCGGAGAGGCGGATCGCTCCACTTGATCACCTGGGGTGATACGGATCCGGCGATATGTTCCCGACATCCCCGGAAGGGCTGAGAGATCCGCTTCCCATGGCCTAAGCTGCCACGCATGTTCCAGCGGGCCGGAATTTTCGGGCAGGAGCACTGAGCGGTCTATGATCATGGTTTCGGTCGAGTCCGCCGCCGTCCGCGCCGCGGGCGCCCTGCGCGAGCATCGGGCGAGCCGGTGGTCGGTGCTCGTGCTCCTGTGTTTCAGCCTGCTCCTGATCGCCGTCGACGCGACCGTGCTGCACATCGCCGTCCCGGCGCTCACCGCGGCGCTGGAGCCGTCGTCCGTGCAGCTGTTGTGGATCATCGACATCTACTCGCTGGTCGTCGCGCCGCTGCTGGTCACGTTCGGCACCCTCGGCGACCGGTACGGCAGGCGGCCCTTCGTGCTCGGCGGCTACGTGGTGTTCGGCCTGGCGTCGCTGTCGGCCGCGTTCGCCGCGACCCCGCTCGCGCTCATCGCCTCGCGGGCGTTCCTCGGCGTCGGCGGAGCGATGATCATGCCGGCGACGCTCTCTATCATCCGGCAGGTGTTCACCGACCGGCGCGAGCGGGCGATCGCCCTCGGCGTGTGGAGCGCCGTCGCCGCCGCGGGCGCGGCCGTGGGGCCGCTGATCGGCGGAGTCCTCGTCGAGCATCTGTGGTGGGGCGCGGTCTTCCTCATCAACGTCCCGCTGCTGCTGGTGGCGCTGCCGCTCGCCGTACGGATCCTGCCGGCCTCGCCGCGGCGGGCCGAGCATCCGTGGGACGCGCTGAGCGCGGCGCTGTCCACCGTCGGCATCCTGGCCGTCGCGTTCGGGCTGAAGGAGGCGGGGTCGGGGCACCTGCTGGGCCGCGGCCCCTCGCTCGCCGTCCTCCTGGCCGGCGTCGCGCTGCTCGTCTGGTTCGTGCGGCGGCAGCGGCGGCTCGACTTCCCCCTGCTCGACATCGGGCTGTTCACGCAGCGCGGCTTCGCGACCGGCGTCGGCTGCGTGCTGCTGGCGATCTTCGCGCTGGTCGGGCTGGAGCTGATGCTGGCGCAGTATCTGCAGCTCGTGCTGGGGCTGTCGCCCCTGCGGGCCGCCGTGCGGATGCTGCCGCTCATGGTCGCGGCCATCGCGGGCGGCCTGGCCGCCGCGCACGTGCTGGGGCGGATCGGGCTGCGCGCGACGGTCGGCGGCGGTCTCGCCCTCACCGCGCTGTCCCTCACTCCGGTGCTGACCTGGGGCACCGAGCAGCATCCGGTGATGCTGACCGTCTGCTTCGTCGGCATCGGATTCGGCGTGGAGGTCGCTTTGCTTGCGGCGTCCGACACGATCATGGCGTCGGTGCCGGAGTCGCGGGCGGGCGGCGCCGCCGCGATCGAGGAGACGGCCTACGAACTCGGCGCGGGTCTCGGCATCGCCGTCCTCGGCACGGTCACCACGATCGTGTACGCCCCCTCGCTCGGGACCGTCCCCGGGATCCCGTCCGGGCTCATGGCGCAGGCCCGGGAGTCGCTGGCCGCCGCCGCGCATGTGGCCGGCGAGGCGGGCGCGACCGGGGCCGCGTTGCTCGGCGCCGCCCGCGTGGCCTTCGTCACCGCCCTGCACTCCACCATCGCCGTCAGCGTGGCGCTGCTCGGGCTCACCGCGCTGGCCGTGGCCCTGCTGCTGCCCCGCCATGTTCCCGCCCATCCGGACCCCGGCGCCGAGGAGCCCGGCGGCGTACGGGACTGAGCCCCGCCGGGCGCATGACGGCGGCGCAGGCGGGGAAGTGTCCGGGCAAGTCATCCCCCACCCCCCAGGATGAGAAGCCGTGAAGAAAACCCTGCACGACCTCGCCTCGCTGGCCGCCCGCATGGGCGTCGGCGGGATCTTCTTCGCCAACGGCTGGCAGAAGCTCGAAGCCGGCCTCAACGCCACCGCCGACCAGTTCACCGCGCTGCAGGCCCCGCTGCCCCACGTGTGGGCTCCGGTGACCATGCTGACCGAGCTGGTGGGCGGCACGCTGCTGATCGCGGGCCTCGCCGTGCCGATCGTCGGACTGCTGCTGTTCGCCGAGGCCCTCGCGGTGTTCGTGCTCACGGCCGGGGACACCGGCCTGCCGCTCACCGGGGGCGACATCGAACTGATCGTGGCTCTCGGGGCCGCCTCCGTGCTGCTGGCGGTCACCGGCGCGGGCCGCATCTCGGTGGACCACATGGTGGTGATCAAACGGCGCGAGGCCGAGGCGGCCGGCGAGTTCGCCGCCGCCTTCGCCGGCCCCGACGCCGGACGTGCCGCCAGGGCCGACGCCAGGGCCGACGCCGAGGCCGACGCGGTCATCGCGGCGCTGCGCCCGCCGCGGCCCGGCGAGCCGGGCGCGGAGGGATCGCCGGGACGGCCCGCCGCCCCGGCGGGACCCGATCCCTCCTCCGGGGAGCGGCGGCCCTCCACCGGGTCGCCGGAGCCGCCCCCTGCGGCCGGTGCGGACACGGGCTCCCCCGCCGCCGGGACGGCCGCCGACCCGCCCGGTGAGGAGGCTCCGGCCACGACGACGGTACGCAAGGCCACGCCGAGGCAGCGGCGTACGAAGCGGGACGACGACACCACCACGGAGAGCCGGGCCGAGGCGCCCCCGGCCCGCTGAGGAGCGCGGAGCGCGCCGCGCCGGCCGGATCAGGCCGCGGCGTCGGTCTCGGCGGGGACGGCGGCTGCCGGCGCGGCGGTACGCCCGCGGCGCCGGGGGACGATCCCCTGGATCACGGCGATGCCCAGCAGCACCACCAGCGCGCCGGCGGGCTGGTTCCAGGTCAGGTGCTCGCCGAGGAAGACCACGCCGGAGGCGGCGGCGAACACCGGGATCAGATAGGTCACGGCCGAGGCCGCCGTCACTCCCACCTTCCGCTGGATCCCGTACAGCAGCAGGTAGGCGATGCCGGTGCCGAAAGCGCCGAGCGCGAGGAGGCTGCCCCAGACCGCCAGGGGGACGTCGATCTCGACCAGGCTCAGCCCGGCGAGCGGCGTGATCACCGCGAGTTCGGCCGTTCCCGCGACCAGCTGCGCGGCGGCCAGCACCATCGGCTCCTCCCCGCGCGGGGTGATGAACCTGCCCATGTACGCCCCGCCCACGCCGTAGCAGGCCGCCGCGCCGAAGCAGGCCAGGCTGCCGACGGCCGCGCCGCCGGAGATCGGCTGCCACACGCCCAGCACCACCATGACGCCGGCGAAGCCGAGGCCGAGCCCGGTCACCCTGGCGGCGGTCGCCTTCTCGCTGCGCAGGAGCAGCGCGAACAGCAGCGTGCACAGTGGCGTCGTGGCGTTCCAGATCGCCGCGACGACCGAGGAGACGTGCTGCTCGCCGTACCCGAAGAGGGTGAACGGCACCGTGGTCAGCACGACGGAGGCGACCGCGAAGTGCCCCCACAGCCGCGGGTCGCGGGGCAGCCTGCGGCCGGTCGCGAGCACCGCGACCAGCAGGGTCAGTGCCCCGACGGCCATCCGGAGGAAGGAGATCTGGAGCGGATGGAGGCTCCCGAGCGCCACCTTGATGAAGAAGAAGCTGTTCCCCCAGACGAGCGCCAGCAGGATGAAAGACGGAAGCCACCGTCGCATATGTGCAATTCCCTCCGCTTATGTGCCGGTAAGGAGCGTAGTGCGGCATGACACATTAGCGGCAGCGGTTTTCGGACCCGAGGAATCAGGACTCCCGGGCGAGCGGCAGGCGCAGGAGGAAACGCGCGCCGCGCGGGCTGTCGATGATCGTCAGGGTGCCGCCGTGGCTCTCGGCGATCTGCCGGGCGATGGGCAGGCCCAGGCCCGCGCCCCCGGCGTTCCTGCTGCGGGCCGTGTCGAGCCGGGTGAACCGCTGGAAGACGAGCTCCCGCTGGTCCCGCGCGATGCCCGCGCCGTCGTCGAGAACCTCCAGGACGGCCGCACCGGAGCGGAAGCGCGGGTCGCCGTCGGCGTCCTCCCGCCGCACCTCCAGCCGTACGGTGGTCGCGGCGTGCCGCTCGGCGTTGTCGAGCAGGTTGGTGACCAGGCGGCCGAGCCGGATGCGGTCCCCCCGGACGATCACGCCGGGGGCCAGGTTCGGGACGACCTTCCTGACCGGGCGGCGGGTGTCCAGCTCGGCGGCCACGAGCCGGCCGAGGTCCAGCGGCTCGCGCTCACAGGGCGCGCCCACGTCCAGGCGGGCCAGTGTCAGCAGGTCGGCGGCGATCGCCTGGAGCCGGTCGAGGCTCTTCAGCACGGCCTGCCCGATCTCGCTCACGTCGGACTCCTGCGGCGCGAGGAGCGCGCCCTCCACCTGCGCGCGGATCGCGGTGATCGGGCTGCGCAGTTCGTGGGACGCGTCGGAGGTGAAGCGCCGTTGCTGTTCGAGCGTCTCCTCCAGCCGGTCCAGCGTGTAGTTGACGCTCTGCGCGAGGTCGCGGATCTCCCCTCTGGCCTCCGGGACCGGCACCCGCCGCCCGAGGTCCGAGGCGTTGATCTCGTCGAGCTCGCCCCGGATGGCCCGCACCGGCATGAGCGCCCGCTTGACGCTTCGCCGGGTGCCGTACGCGACGGCGGCCGTGACGAGCACCGATCCCACGGCCAGACCGGCCACCAGGCCCGGTGGGACGTCGAAGGCCCGGACCGGAGCCGCGCTGTAGACGGTCCAGTCTCCGTCCTCGCGATAGACATGCTGCGCGACCACGATGTGACATCCGTCCGGGCCGAAGACGCCGTCGCAGACCTCCCGCGAGGCCTTGCGGAGCGGCGGCCGGGGGTGGAAGGTCGCCATGGCCGGTCTGCCGGCCATGTCCGGCGTGGCCGCGCGCACCCTGCCCCGCGGGTCCACCACCTGGATGGGCCGGTCACGCGCGGAGGGGGAATCGTAGGGCAGGACACTGCCGACCTGTCCGCGGTCCACGAGGTAGGCGACCCGCCCGCCGGCCGCCGTCACCTCCTTCATGAGGTTCTCGCCGGCCGCCGTGTACAGCGCCCACACCAGGACGGCCGAGAACCCGACGCACAGCAGGGCGACCACCGTGCCGGTGAACAGCGCGATGCGGCTCCTGACCGACCATCGATCCCCGAAACCCACGTGATCGCCCACTTACGATGCGGCCCGATTGACCGTGCCTAAGAAATCTACTCTTCAGGGCGTTATACGTCGGTAACGGGACAAACCTGACGAGTTGGTCCTGTGCGCTCGAAATCCCCGCACGCGCAACACGTCCGGCAAGCAGGTAAAGGAGCCTTCCGGACGACCCTCCCGGATGGTGGGATATGGAGGTATGAACACCGCCGGACCACTGCCGGTGATCGACGTGGCCGCGCTCACCGGCTCCGGGACCGGCCGGGAGCGTGCCGAGGTCGCACGCCGGATCGAGACCGCCTGCCTCGACAGCGGCTTCTTCTACATCAGCGGCCACGGGGTGCCCGGCGAGCTGGTCGCACGGCTCAGGGAGGCCGCGGCGCGGTTCTTCCGGCTGCCGCCGGAGCACAAGTCGCGCATCTCCATGGACCGGGGCGGACGGGCCTGGCGGGGCTACTTCCCCGTGGGCGGCGAGCTCACCTCGGGCCGGCCCGACCTCAAGGAGGGCGTCTACTTCGGCGCCGAGCACGACCACGACGATCTCCGGCCGCTGCACGGGCGCAACCTCTTCCCGGACGAGGTGCCCGAGATGCGCCCGGCGGTGCTGGCTTACATGGACGCCCTCACCCACGTCGGGCAGGCGGTCATGCGGGGCGTCGCGCTGAGCCTGGGGCTCGACGAGGACTACTTCGCCGCCGGGTACACGGCCACGCCCACGATCCTCTTCCGGATCTTCCACTACCCGCCCCCGCCGTACGCCGATCCGGACGAGTGGGGGGTCGGCGAGCACACCGACTACGGCCTGCTGACACTGCTGCTCCAGGACGACAACCCCGGGCTCCAGGTGCACACCGCACGCGGCTGGATCGAGGCGCCGCCCATCCCCGGCACGCTGGTCTGCAACATCGGCGACATGCTCGACAAGCTGACCGGCGGACTGTATCGGTCGACCCCGCACCGCGTGCGCAACGAAACGGGCCGCGACAGGCTGTCCTTCCCCTTCTTCTTCGACCCGGGCTGGGACTGCGAGGTGCCGCCGCTGCCCGCCCTGCCCGGCCGCGCGGGGGGCCGGGCCCGCTGGGACGGCCTGGACCTGCGGGCCTTCACCGGCACGTACGGCGACTACCTCACGGCGAAGGTCGCCAAGGTCTTCCCGCAGCTCGGCGGCCGCGTGCTTCCGCCCACACCGGGCGAGAGCTGAAAAGGTGTAATCAAGAAATCACCGCAACAGGCATAATGACCGCCATGCGCCTCCCCCGCTGGTTCGCCGAGCGCGTCGAGCCGACCGCACCGGACGCCGAACTGCGCGTCTCCACGATCGAGCTCTTCTTCGACCTCGTCTTCGTCTTCACGATCACGCAGCTCACCTCGCTGCTAGTGGGCGACTTCACACGGCACGACGGAGAGGGGTTCACCGGCCAGGGCACCGTGCAGGCGATCCTCATCTTCGGTCTGCTGTGGTGGATGTACTCCGGCTACGCCTGGCTCACCAACACGGTGCCGCCGGAGCGCACGGCCCGGCGAGTGCTGATCCTGTGCGGCATGACCGGGTTCCTGATCATGGCCCTGGCCATCCCGCACGCCTTCTCCGGCAGCGGCGTGGCGTTCGCCCTCGGCTACCTCGTCATCGTGCTCGTCCACGGCGGGCTCTATCTGCAGGCCACCGCCGCGATCGCGCGGGTCGTGCCGTTCAACCTGGCCGCGACCGCGCTCGTCCTGGCCGCCGCCTTCGCGGACCCGCCGTGGAACTACGCGCTGTGGACCGCGGCCCTCGTGCTGATCTGGACGAGCCCGGTCTTCATCGGGCAGAAGGGCTTCCCGCTGCACCCCGCGCACATCGTCGAGCGGCACGGCCTGCTGGTCATCATCGTCCTGGGCGAGTCGATCGTGGCGATCGGCATCGGGGCGACCGACGGCCACCCGGGGGCGGCCCTGATCGTCACCTCGCTGCTCGGCCTCGCCCTCACCGCGGCGATGTGGTGGGTGTACTTCGGACGCGGCGAGAGCGGACCCGAGCACGCGCTGGCGCGGGCCGACGTCGTCCGCCGGACCAGGCTCATCCTGGGGGCGTACTTCTACGCCCACATCCCGATGCTGCTCGGGATCGTCGCGACCGCGGCCGGGATCAAGAAGGCGGTCGGCCACGACCACCTCGGCCTCGGCCCCGCCGTCGCGCTGGCCGGGGGAACCGCGCTGTTCCTGCTCGGCGACCTGTGGTTCCGCCGGGTGCTCGGGCTGGGACGGCCGGCCGTGCGGATCGCCGCCGCGCTGCTGGCCCTGGCGACCGTCCCGATCGGCCTGTGGTCGTCGGCCGCCCACCTCGGCGCGCTGGTCGTGCTGGTGGTCGCGATGATCAGTCTGGAGAACGTCCGCTAGGCCCTGAGCGGCCCGGTCGCCGGCGGGGACCGGTGCGGTCCCCGCCGGGACGCGGGTGGAGCGGTCTCAGCCGGCGAGGCCGTTCCGGGCGATCACCTCGCGGTACCACCTGGCGCTGTCGCGGGGCGTGCGCTCCAGCGTCTCGTAGTCGACGCGGACGAGCCCGAACCGCTTGTCGTAGCCCCGGGCCCACTCGAAGTTGTCCAGCAGCGACCACACGAAGTAGCCACGCAGGTCGGCGCCGCGGTCCATGGCCGACCGGGCGGCGCGGAAGTGGGCGTCGAGGTAGGCGATCCGGCCGGGGTCGGCCACCCCGTCGGGCAGGGCGGCCCCGTTCTCGGTGATCATCAAAGGCGTCCCGGGGTAGTCCCGCGACAGCCGTACGAGCAGATCCTCCAGCCCGGCCGGGTTGATCTCCCAGTCCATCTCGGTGACCGGGCCGTGCGGGTCCTCCCAGGCGATGCCCTCGCTGCCGGGATACTCCGGATGCCCCTCGGACGAGGGGTCGGCGACGACGCGGTTGACCGTGTAGTAGTTCACGCCGAGCACGTCGATCGGCTGCGCGATGGTGGGCAGGTCGTCCAGGTCGACCCCGGTGAAACGTTCCAGGTGGGCGAGGACGTCGGCGGGGTACTCGCCGCGCAGCACGGGGTCGAGGAAGAGCCGGTTCGCCAGCCCGTCGATCAGGCGGGCCGGCTCGGCGTCGCCGAGGATCGGCGTCAGGTTCAGCGTCAGCGAGACCGACTCCGCGCCTCCCGCCCGCAGCGCCTGCACGCCGAGGCCGTGCGCGAGCATCAGGTGGTGGGCGGCGGTGAACGCGGCGGCCGGGTCGGTCACGCCGGGCGCGTGCCGGCCCGAGGCGTACCCCACGAACGCCGACACCCAGGGCTCGTTGAGCGTCGTCCAGGTGGCGACGCGGTCGCCGAGGCGCTTGTGCACGGCGGCGGCGTAGTCGGCGAACCGGTAGGCGGTGTCGCGGTTGGCCCAGCCGCCCTCGTCCTGCAGCGTCTGCGGCAGGTCCCAGTGGTAGAGCGTCGCGACGGGCGCGATCCCCCTGTCGAGCAGGGCGTCGACGAGCCGGTCGTAGAAGCTCAGGTCGGCCAGGCGCGGCCAGGCCACCGAGAACCGGTACGCCTTCAGTCCCAGCCACGCCATGATCTCGACGTCCTCGAGATAGCGGTTGTAGTGGTCGCAGGCCACGTCGCCGGTGTGCCCGTCCACGACCATGCCGGGAGTGTGGGAGAAGGTGTCCCAGATCGAGGGGACGCGGCCGTCGGCGCGCACCGCGCCCTCGATCTGGTACGACGCGGTGGCGGCGCCCCACAGGAAGCCGTCGGGGAATGAGGTCATCGTGAACTTTCGCGAATCGTCAGCCGAGGTTCGAGGAGCGTCGACTCCGGTACGGCCTGGCCCTCCAGCTTGGCCATGAGCAGCCGGACCGCCTGTCTGCCGACGTCCTCGGCGGGAATGAGCACGGAGGTCAGCGCGGGGCTGGCCCGCTCGGCGATGTCGTCCGGGCAGATCGCCACCACCGAGACGTCCTCGGGCACCCGCCTGCCGAGGATCCGCAACGCCCCCAGCACATGGCCGGCGGCCGCCTCGTTGTGCACGACGAGCCCGGACAGCCGAGGCCGCTCGTCGAGCAGCAGCTTCACGGCGGCGTGGACCTCGTCGAACGACTCCTCGCAGGGCCGCGCGTCGGCCTCCAGGCCGTGCCGCCGGGCCGCTTCGACGAAGCCCGCCATCGTCCGCTCGGCGAAGCCCGTGCCGCGCTCGTAGACCACGCGGGGCGCGCCGAGCAGCGCGATCTCGCGATGCCCGAGGTCGGCCAGGTGGTCGGCGCACAGCGCCCCGGCCCGGGCGAAGTCGAGGTCGACGCAGGTCAGCCCTTCGGGGTCGGCCGGGAAACCGATCAGCACGCTCGGCTCGGCGAGCTTGCGCAGCAGCGGCACGCGGGGGTCGTGGATCTCCACGTCCATCAGCAGCAGCCCGTCGACCAGCGCGCTGGCCGCCACCCGGTGCAGCCCGTCCGCTCCCTCGTCGGCCGTCATCAGGAGCACGTCGTGGTCGTACTGCCGGGCCGTGGTGACGACCGAGGTCGCGAACTGCATGAGGACCGGCAGGTTCATGCCGGCCCGCAGCGGCAGCACCAGCGCGATGACCTTCGCGCGCTTGCTGGCCAGGGCGCGGGCGCCGGCGTTGGGGTGGTAACCGAGCGCACGCACGCTGTCCAGGACCCGCTGCCGCGTGGTCGCCGAGATCGCCCGCTTGCCGCTCAGCACGTACGACACCGTGGAGACGGCGACCCCCGCGTGCTTGGCGACGTCGGCGATCGTCACGGTCCTCACGGGCAGAACCCCAGCGCGTTCACCGTGACCCCCTCGCTCTCGTACACCACATAAAGATCGCGCACTCCGGCCGCTCCCGCCAGAGGGGTGCTCACCTCGACGAAATCATGCCGGGTGACCGTGGGCGGGACGCTGACCGCGCCGGCGACCTCGCCGGTCAGGGGATCGTCGAGCCGCAGCGTGACCACCCCGCCCTCGTCGCTCGACACCGCCAGCACGCAGGCCGACAGCTCCCCCCGGCCGAAATCACAGTCGCGGAAGGCGATCCACGATCCCGGGGACGTGGAGCGCACCGCGTCCCCGGCGTCGAGCGCGGCGTCGCACAGCACCACACCGTCGTACTCGTCGTGGTCGGCCGCGTCCAGTGGCCCCGCGGTCAGGTCCCGCGGCGGGATGCGCTCGCCCCGCACCCGAACCGGCGCGCACAGGCGGATGTCCCCCGACGAGGCGCCCACCTGCACCGTGTGCGCGGCGTCCTCGACCACGAACCTGCCCCGCGTCACGTCCCAGAAGGCCAGGTCGCCGACCGGCACGTCCACCGACACCGTACGGCTCTCGCCCGGCGTGAGCCGCACCTTGGCGAAGCCGCGCAGCTGGCGCAGCGGCTGCTTCACCCGCGAGCGCCGCTGGTGGGTGTAGAACTGCACGACCTCCTCCCCCGCGCGCTCGCCCGTGTTCGTCACGGTCACGCTGACGGTCAGCGTCTCGCCCTCGGCGACCTCCGCCGACGACAGTTCCAGGCCGGAGTACGCGAAGCGGGTGTAGCTCAGGCCGTGCCCGAACGGGTAGAGCGGCCGGCCGCGGTAGTAGAGGTAGGTGGCGTCGGAGGCGATGATGTCGTAGTCGAGCAGGTCGGGCAGTTCGGCGGCCGAGCGGTACCACGTCTGGGTGAGGCGGCCGCCCGGGTCGTCGTCGCCGAGCAGCACGCCGGCGAGCGCGTGGCCGTACTCCTGACCGCCGTGCGACGACCAGAGGATCGCGGGCAGGTGCTCCTGCGCCCAGCCGACCGCGAAGGGGTAGCCGCTGGAGATCACCAGCACGGTGGCCGGGTTGGCCGCGTGGACGGCCTTCAGCAGGGCCTCCTGCCGCTCGGGCAGCGCCAGCGTCGCGCGGTCCTCGGTCTCGCGGCCGTTCACCAGCGGGTGGTCGCCGAGCACGACGACCGCGGCGTCGGCGCCGGCCGCCGCCTCCGCCGCGCGGGCAGCGCCGCTCTCGACCGGCTCCACGGCCAGCACGGCCGCGGCGTCGGGGTCGTCGGTGGTGCGGACGACCCCGTCCGCCACGGTGACGTACCTGCCGGAGGAGATGTTGCGCAGCACGACGCCCCTCGGGCGCTCCTCGATCCGGAAGGTCTGGCGCACCTCCCAGCCGTTCGGGCCCGGCTGGTCGTTGACCAGCACGCCGTCCTCCCCCGCCGACACGTGCCGCCCGTTGGCGCAGGACCGGAACGCGAACGCGCCGCCGCCCCAGTCGAACACGTCGAAGCAGGACCGCTCGCTCCCCACGAGCAGCGGCCCGCCCGCGGGGTCGGCGGACGCGCCGACGTACCCGCCCTCGGTGCGCAGCGCCACCCGGTCGACGCCCTCGCAGTAGACGGTCTCGCACCGCTCGGCGAGGCCCGCCAGGGCCGTCACCTGGTACGGCAGCGTGCCGCTGTACCAGTCCTCGAACAGGACGCCGGCCAGCGGGCCGATCACCGCGACCGTGCGCGGGGCGGCCAGCGGCAGCAGGCCGTCGTTCTTCAGCAGCGTGATCGACTGCCGGGCCGCCTCCCGCGCGAGCCGCCGGTGCTCCGGGCTGTTGACCATGTCGTGGGTGATGTCGTCGTACGGCGTGGCGGGGTCGAACTCGCCCAGGCGCACCCGGATCGACAGCGCGTGCCGGGCGGCGGCGTCGATGTCGGCCTCGCTCAGCAGGCCGCGGTCGAGCGCGGTCCTGACGTGGCCCAAGGTGGCGGCGCTGTCGGCGCCGTCCTGGGTGAAGCTGTCCAGCCCGGCCTTGATCGCGTGCGCGTACGCCTGGGGCAGGTCCTTGTGGTAGCCCTGCATCCCGGCGAGGTTGCCCGGCGCGTACGCGTCGCTGACCACGAGGATGTCGTCGGGGGCCCAGGCCCGCAGGTGGCTGCCGATCAGCGGCGACAGGTGGGCCGGCCGGCCGTTGACGAGGTTGTACGACGGCATCACGGCCACCGCGGCTCCCGCCCGCAGCGCCGGGCGGAACGCCCTGAGCTCGTACTCGTGCAGCACCCGCGGCGGCAGGCCGCTGGAGGTCACGCACCGGTCGGTCTCGTTGTTGTAGCCGAGGAAGTGCTTCAGCGTGGGCGCCGTCTTCAGCACCTCGTGACCGCCGCGCAGGCCGCTCGCGTAGGCCGTGCCCATGACGCCGGTGAGCCAGGGGTCCTCCGAGTAGCCCTCCTCGTTGCGGCCCCAGCGCGGGTCCCGCAGCGGGTTGACCACCGGCGCCCAGACGTTGCGGCCCACGCTCTGCGGATCCTTGTGGTGGAAGGCCATGACCTCGTCGCCGGTCGCGTCCCCCACTCGGCGGACCAGGTCGGGGTTCCAGGTGCTCGCCAGCCCGATGGCCTGGGGGAACACGGTGGCCGGGCCGTGCCAGGCCAGGCCGTGCAGGGCCTCGGTGCCGGTGCGGAAGGGCCGCAGGCCGAGCCGTTCCACGGGCGCCTGGTACTGGTGCAGCAGGCCGATCTTCTCGTCGAGTGTGAGCCTGCCCAGCAGGTCGTCCACCCGGTCGGCGGGAGACAGCGCGGGGTTCCGGAATGCCGGGTCTTGAGCCGGTTCGTTCATCTGGAGAGTTACCCTTCGCGTCGAAGCGCTTCGATGACCTGCCGAAAAACGCGCCCAAAGGGCGTCGCGAGGATCCGCTGTTCGGTTGGGGAAGCGCCGCCGTCGAAGCGCTTCGAAAGGGTTACCGCGAGTTTCCGGTGTGTAAATCCGGACTCATCCGGAAGATTGCCCGCATCCTCGGCTCAGGTCAAGACCTCTCGTCGCGCCGGTTCCGCCCCGATGTCATCCCGGCCATACGCGGGGGCGTACGCAACAGGGCGGGCGCGGACCCGCCGGTCCGCGCCCGCCCTCGGATGCCCCGGGAGTCCCCGGTCAGCGGACGATCTGCAGCAGCGCCTGACGCCTGGCCGCGGCCGGCTCGGTCAGGCTCTGCAGCTGCCTGCCGTTCTTGTCGAGCACGACGAGGGTGTTGGCGGTGCGTCCGGCGACCCGGACGACCAGGCGGCCGTCCCGCAGGTAGAAGGCCCCGATGAGCGAGCCCTTCACCGGGATCGCGCTCTTCTTGCCGGTGGCGACGTCGACCACGGCCGGGCGGAAGCCGCCGGGCCAGGAGCCGTCGCCCGCGGGCGCGGTGCGCGACAGCGGCGCCACGACCACCTTGGCGCCGTCGGGCGACAGGCTCTGCACGTGGTTGGCGAGGTCGACGCCCTTCACCTTGACCGCCTTGCCGGTCTTCACGTCGAGGCGGTACACGCCCCTGGTCGTCCCCGCGTAGCCGGCGAGGTAGCGGCCGTCCGCCGACCACGCGAGGTGGCAGATCCCGAGGGTGGTGCCCGCCTTCCGGGCGCCCCTGCCGTCCGCGCCGACGATCGAGACCGGCCCGGCGTCGGAGTTGCCCTTGTTCACGTACGCCACCGACCGGGAGTCCGGCGACCAGACCGGGGTGCCGCACGGGAACCCGGCCGCGGCGCCCTTGGCCACGGTCGTCGCCGTGCTGCCGCTGCCGACACGGACCTCGCCGCGGTCCGTGATCCAGGCGACCTTCGTGCCGTCCGGGGACGCGGAGAACTGACCCGTCATCGGCATGACGCCGAGCTTCGAGAAGCCCTTGCCGGGCTCGTACCGGGTGATCGGGAAGCCCTTGCCGTAGGAGAGGTAGACGGCGACCCCGGCAAGGGGCTTGGGCGCGGCGGAGGCTCCGGCCGGGGCGGCGGCCGCGGGGGCGGCCGGCGCGCCCGCGAGCACGGCGGAGAGCGCGGTGGAGAGCGCGGCGGCGCAGAGCAGGCGAGTCTTCATCGTGTCCCATTCGTTGAGGTTGCCGATGTTCGACGCGTCGTTTCCCGGCCCGGTTCGCGGGCATCCCATATCGGCATCGGCCACCGCGCCGGACCCCGCGTCCGGCGCATGGCTCCGGCGCCCGTTTCCCGCCCGGCGGGTGCTCCCCGCCCGGGCGGGCGCTTCCCCGCCGGGCGGACGCTTCCCGGCGGACGCTTCCCGGCGGCGGTCAGCGCTGCGCGGGCAGGCGGCCGGAGTCGACCGAGTCGAGCACCCGCGCGGCCGCCCCGAGCGCCGCGGCGCCGTACCCGAGCGTCGACACCTCGAGCCGGCAGCCGCCCCCGCCGGGAGCGAGCACCCTGCCGTACATCTCCTCCTCCGCGCACGCGACGAGCCAGGGCGCCAGCGGCACGTAGTAGCCCCCGAGGATCACGACCTCGGGGTTGAGCATGTTGGCCACGGCGGCCATTCCCCTGCCGAGGTGGCGCCCCACGTCCTCCAGCAGCGCGAGGATTTCGGGCTCGCCGTTGCGGGCGCGCCGCACGACCTCGTCGATCTCGAGTTCCAGCTCGGACGGCGAGGCGTCGGGCGCCGTGCGGGCGAGGATCGCACCGATCCCGGCGACGGCCTCCAGGCAGCCGCGCCGGCCGCACCGGCAGGTGGGCCCGGCGGGGTCGAGCTCGATGTGGCCGATCTCGCCGCTGTAGCCCTGCCCGCCTCGCCTGAGCCTGCCGTCCATGACGATGCCCGCGCCCACGCCCACCTCGCCGGTCACGTAGACGAGGTTGGCGGCGTTGCGGTGGGGCCCGAACCGGTGCTCGGCGAGGGCGGCGAGGTTGGCGTCGTTGTCGACCAGGACGGGGAAGCCCGGGTCGCGCAGCGCCTTGGTGAGGTCGCCGGCCAGGTCCGCGTCGTGCCAGCCCAGGTTGGGTGCGACCCGTACGGCGCCGTTGACGTCCACCAGCCCCGGGACGGCCACGGTCAGGCCGAGCACCTGGCGGGCCTCCTTGGTCATCCTGCTGACGACCCGCCGGGCGAGCGCGGCCATCGCGACGACCGCCTGGCCCGCGCTGGAGGTCCCGCCGGGGAAGGAGCGCCGCCAGTTCAGCAGTTCCTCGCCCTTGAGGTCCACCGCGACCGCCGTGATGTAGTCGACGTTGACCTCGATGCCGATCGCCGCGTACGGCGAGCCGTCCAGGACGAGCATGGTGGCGGGCCGGCCGACGCGGTGCTCGGTCAGGCCGGTCTCGCGCAGCAGACGCCGGTCGATGAGGTCGGCGACCAGGCTGGACACGGTGGCCTTGTTGAGGCCCGTCGAGGCGGCGATGTCGGCGCGCGAGCAGGGCGCGTTCTCCCGCACGAACCGCAGCACGACGGCGAGGTTGGTCGCGCGTACGTCGGTGAAGTCGGCCGGCTGTGGCCCGTTGTGCGATGTGATCAATGTCCGCCCCGTTCCCGCTCGGGCTCATCATGCCGCAATTGCGAGCAATTTGACACGACATCCGCGGCCAGGATCGAGGCACGGACGGGCGCGCGGGCCGCGCCGCGTCCGGCGTGGCACCGGCCACCGGCCCCAGCGCCTCCCGGGTAACCTGGTGGCACTCGCTCCTCCGACGTTTGTTTGGCTATGGAACTAACTAAAGCCTACCGTGGAGTGGCATGCGGAATCCAGGGGCACGTCACGGGCCGGCCTCCGGCCGTACTCGGCCCTTGCGCCTCGCCCCGAGCGGCACCGGCGCATCGCGGTCCTTCCCGAGCGGGAGTTCGCCGGCGTCCTCGATGAGCCGGCCGAAATCGTCGGCGATGGCCGGCACCTACCCCTGTTGACGGGCGGTGCGGCATTTCGTACGTTCCGCCTAGGCCGTCCTCCGGGCGTCCCGAACCGGAAGGGGTTGCATTGAGCACCGAGCCGGATTCGAACGGGATTGGGCTGAATTCTGTGCCGGACGTCGTGCCGGGGCCGCTCGC
Source organism: Microbispora sp. ZYX-F-249 (assembly GCF_039649665.1). Lineage (NCBI taxonomy): Bacteria > Bacillati > Actinomycetota > Actinomycetes > Streptosporangiales > Streptosporangiaceae > Microbispora > Microbispora maris. The sequence continues at coordinate 78,021 of NZ_JBDJAW010000008.1, forward strand.
CACTCCGCCGCCGGAGTTCGCCCGCAGACGGGAGTCGGGGCCGTTGGAGCCGGCGACCATGCCAAGTGGCGACCGCGTGCCGATGGCCGTCCGGTACGAGGACGTGCGCGCACTGCTGGCCTCACCCACGTCCAGCCGTAATCTGCGCCTTCCCGGGCTGCCGCGCTTCGTGAGCGGCGTCGGCATCGACGACGACCCGGACGCGCTCATCAACCAGGATCCGCCGGAGCACACGCGCTACCGCCGGATCATGCACGGCACCTTCACCCCGCGCCGGATCGAACCGTGGCGCCCCCGCATCGCGCGGATCGCCCGGGACCTCCTCGACGGCCTGGGCGACGACTTCGACGTGGTCGGGGGATGCGCGCTGCGACTGCCGGCCAATGTCATCTGCGCGATGCTCGGGGTGCCGATGGACCACTACGCGCAGTTCGTCCGGTGGACGGACATGTTCCTGACCACGTCCACGGCCACCGAGCAGGCGCGTCACGAGGGCTACACCGACTTCATGGCCTACGCCGCCGAACTGGTCGCCCAGCATCGCCTCGAACCGGGCGAGGACCTCATCGACCTGCTCATCCAGGCCAGGGACGCCGATGACCGGCTGTCGGAGGGCGAGCTCGTCAACACCGTCTTCTCCCTCATCACGGCCGGGTACGAGACGACCGCCTCGATGATCGCCCGTGGTGTGTTCCGGTTGCTCCTCCACCGCGACCAGTGGGACGAGCTGGTCGCGGATCCGGCCCTGACGGCCACCGCCGTCGAGGAGATCCTGCGCTTCGACGGGCCGCCCGCCAGCGCGTTCATGCGCCGCATCACGGAGGACACCGAGCTGTCCGGCGGCTCGCTGAGCGCGGGGACGGTCGTCATGCCGAACCTGAACGCGGCCAACCACGATCCGCAGGCGTTTCCCGAGCCCGGCCGGTTCGACATCCACCGTTTCACCGGCCATCCGCCCAACCCGCATGTGGCGTTCGGTTACGGCCCGCACCGCTGCCTGGCCGCCAGCCTCGCCAGGGTCGAGCTCACCGAGGCGATCAGAGCCCTGGTCATCCGGCGGCCCGCCCTCCGCCTGGCCACCTCACCCGAGTCGGTGGCATGGACAGACGGCCTTGTCCTGCGGCCCGTCGCCCTGCACGTCACCTCGGCGGGATGACGCCCACGGATCGATGACGCGGGACAAGCGGAGTGCAAGTCCGCATCAAACGGGACGCACCAGTATGGACGCCATGGACAAGGACGTCTCGCATTATCTCGGCGAGCTGCTCATTTGGGAGATCGAGGATTACCTGCGCGCGCGTACGGCACGCCCGGAGCGGGCGCGGGTGGCCCGCATCACGGTGCCCAGCCGGTCGGCGGCGGAGGCGGTCGCCGCGGACCTGGAGGCGGGCGGCAGCTTCTACGCCGCGGCGCGGCGTGCGCTCGCACAAGGCGTGGCCCTGCCGGACGACCTGTTCGGCGTGGTGACCCGGGATGAGCACCCGGAGGTGTTCGAGGCCGTGCCGGGCACCACGCTGCCGCCCAAACCCGAAGGCGGGCACTTCCTCATCATCCGCCTCGTCGCCTTCGAGTCCTGACCGCCGCCGGTACGGCTACCGCATGCCGGCGGTCGTGACCTCCCTGTCGGTGATCCTGGTCGCGCCCTCCTCGCGCGCACAGTGCGCGCAGCAGAACCAGCGGCCGTCGTACTCGGCGCCGTGGCCCACGATCCGGCACCCGCAGTGCTCGCACACGGGTGCCATCCGGGTGATGGCGCACTCGAAGCTGTCGAACACGTGCACCGCGCCCTGGCTGTGCACCTCGAAGGCCATGTCGTAGTCGTTGCCGCAGACTTCACAGGTAGCCATGGTTTCCCCCCGTCGACTCGCGGTCGAGGGGGGAAGTACCCGCCCAATCCTGGACGAACACCGCCTCATAGTGCGTCGAGCAGGGCTTTGGCCACGGACTTGGCCCCGTCCTCGGCCTCCTTCGGGTCCATCAGCACGGAATCGGGCGCGTTGATCGGTGTGTTCTCCGGCCGGTCGCTGCCGGACAGCAGCACCCAGATGACGTTCTTGCCGTCCAGCGCGTAGATCTCGTAGCGGTTGCCCTGGGCCGTGTCGGTGCGCTGCCGGATCGCCTGGCCGAACGCCTCCTGCCCGAAACCGGTCAGTTTCTCGACCTTGCCCCACCGGATGCCGCCGATCTCGCTGCTCGCCGTGAACTTGGTCTTCGAACGCTGGTCGATGAGGTAATAACGAGCGGATTCGGCGTCCCAGAAGCTGTGGACGGCGACACGGAGGTTCCGCCAGCGGACCTTGCCGCCGCCGAGCGGCAGCTTGTCGTTCCACCACTGGCACTGGGTGACGGTCGAGTTGCCCTCCTTGCCCCGCACGGCCGCGCCCTCGGTCTTCGGCACCAGGGTGGCGGCCAGCGACTCGAGGCTCACGCAGGCCTTCGGCAGCGGGATCCGGGTGGGCGAGGGCGACGGCGTCGGGCTCGGCTTCGGGCGCGCGTGGTACGGCAGCGGCTTGCCGTCCCGCCAGGCGGCCACCGATCGCGCTACCTGCGTCAGAAGGCCCTTCACCTCGCGCAGGGCGTTCTCCTCGGTGATCGACTGGGTGGTCTCGTTGGAGAAGAGGTCCGCCTCCTTCTTCTTCTGGCTCGCCTCGTACTTCACCTGGAAGACCACGTCGCCGATCCGCCCGACTCCCTGGCCGAAGGAGTACCAGTACTTGTCGCTCTCCCGCGTCCAGTGGTACTGCGCGGCCGCCTGCTCGCCGATCCCCGGGTACTCCTTGGCCGCCGAGTAGTAACGCTCCTTGTTCGAGATGGTCGCCTGGTACTTGTACTGCCTGAGCTCGCCGTCGTACTGGATCCGCGCCGACTTCTCCGCGGTGGTCGTTCCGATCGCCTCGTACTTGGACACGTGCACCGTGATCTCGCGGCTACGGGTGACGTCCTTGTAGGAGATGTCCCGGTTGACCCAGCCACAGGTGTAGCGGACATAGCTGACGATGCTGTCGCTCCGGTTGTCGTTCGTCGAGGAGTCGACCTTGGCCTGCGGCACGAGGCGCTCGGCGTCGTCCGGATCGAGCATGGCGCACACGTCGGCGCCGGCCGCCTGCGGGACGGCCGACGCCGACTTCGCGGCCTGCGACGGCGCCGGCGAACCCGCCGCGCCGGGCGTCGTCCCCGTCTGGCGTATCGACATGAACGCGAACGTGCCCCCGGCCACCGCCAGTACGGCGACGACCGCCGTCACCGGCAGCACCCATCCCCGCCGCGCCGGGGCGGACGGCTGGGTCGGCATCTGCCACAGCTCCGGCGGGGGCGGCGTCGCGGGCTGCCAGCCCTGCCCCTGCCGCGCGTCCTGACCGCTCTGGCCGGGGTACGGGCTCGAGTAGGGGCCGGAGTACTGACCGGGCTGCGCCTGCGGTCCGGATGGCGGTGTGGACTGCGGGCTGGACTGCGGAGCGGCCTGCCCGCCCGGCGTGCCCGGGTACCCGGCAGGCTGCTGTCCCGGGTACGGACCGGGCTGCTGCCCGGGGTACGGACCGGGCTGAGGACCGGGGTACGGACCGGGCTGAGGACCGGGGTACGGACCGGGCTGAGGACCGGGGTACGGTCCGGGCGGCGACGGCGGACCGGCCTGGGCACCGGCCTGGGCACCGGGGTACCCGCCGAAGCCGGGCTGCGGGGCGGGCTGCCCCCCGGGCACGGCACCCGGATATCCGCCGGGCTGAGACTGCGGACCATACGGAGCACCGGGCTGAGCGCCGGGCTGTTGCTGACCGTACGAGGCACCGGGCTGGGCACCCGGCGGCGGACCATACGGAGCGCCCGGCTGGGCACCGGGCTGTTGCTGACCGTACGGAGCGCCCGGCTGGGCACCGTGCTGTTGCTGACCGTATGGGACGCCAGGTTGGGCACCCGGCTGTTGCCGACCGTAGGGGGCACCCTGCTGGGCACCGGGTTGAGCACCGGGGGGCGGGCCGTACGGGGGCGGGTACGGCGGCACGCCCTGCCGGGGGCGGTCCTGGGGAGGGGGCCCGCCGGGCTCGACGGGTGCGTCGTCACCGCTGGTCATATCGTCTCCTACGGTCGGGAGGTCACCCGAGCCCGATGCCGACGAGTTCGGCGGCGCGCTCGGCGGTGTGCCGGTCGGCCGGGGTGACCGAGGGGTCACCGGCACGCCGATAGGCGACCTCGACGATGAGATTGCTGAGGCGGAACCAGACCGTGGCCCCGGTGGCACCGGTGGCGGGGTCGGAGGAGTCACAGGTGAAGGCCTCGTCGGCGATCCCGGGCCGGTCGCGCGCCGCGGCGCACTGGGCGGCCCGGGTGGCCCGCTCCGCCGCGAGGTCGCGGGAGGCCGCCGCCTCGTCCTCCCCTTCGGCGGGCAGCCGGTAGGTCACCGTGATCGCCCCTTCACGGCCGGTGGTGTGCTCTTTCCACTCGCACCGCCCCTCGGCGGCGGGTTCCCCGCGTGGCGCGGCGCCGATGAGGTCGCGGATCTGGGCCTCGGTCAGGCTGCGGCAGGCGTCCGGGAGCGCGGCGAACCGCGCGGAGCCGTCCCGCCCCCCGGACACCAGCAGCCAGGCGCCCAGGCCCGCCGCCAGGCCGGCGACGACGACCAGGGCCGCCACGGCGACGAGCCGCCACGTCCGCGCGGGCCGTGCGGCGGGCACCGGCGGCGCGGCGGCGGCCTGCAGCGCCTGCCGTACGACGTCGGGCGGCGGACGCCGCGCCGGGTCCTTGTCGAGCAGCGCGAGCACGATCCACGCGAGCACCCGCGAGGCCCGGGTCACCGGCCGGGGCTCGTGGAGCAGAACGGCGGCGACGAGCGCGGCGGCCATGTTCCGGTGGAAGGGCGGCTCCCCCTCGACGGCGGTGTAGAGCGTGGCGCCCAGCGACCACAGGTCGGAGGGCGGGCCGTCGGGCTCGTCCCGGAACCGTTCCGGGGCCATGTAGTTGGGCGACCCCGCCGAGCTCTGCCAGGAGCCGCCGGCGCCGCCCACGGGCGCGGCGATGCCGAAGTCGGTGAGCAGGGCGCGGCCGTCCGGCCCGATGAGCACGTTGGCCGGCTTCACGTCGCGGTGCAGGATGCCCCGGGAGTGGGCCGCCTCCAGCGCGTCGAGCACGGCCAGGCCGATCTCGGCCACCCGCTCGGAGGGAAGCGGCCCGTCCTCTCGGATGATCTTGTCGAGGGAGCGGCCCGGCACCAGGTCCATGACGATCCACGGCTGCCCGGCGTGCCCGACGACGTCGTGGACCGTCACGATGGCCGGGTGGGTGAGCCGCCCGGCCGCCCGGGCCTCCTCGACGGCCCTGCCGAGAAAACCGGCGCGCTCCCGGTCGTCCAGACCGGGCGGGACGCGCACCTGCTTGATCGCCACCTCCCGGCGCAGCAGTTCGTCGTGGGCACGCCAGACCGTGCCGCCGCCGCCCTCACCCAGCGGTTCGGCGAGCCGGTACCGTCCGGCGAGCAGATCCACGGCTAGGCCAGCCCCCTCAGGCCCTCGGCCGCCGACGCCGCCGCCGCGACCGCCCGGTCGCGCAGGTCGGCGGGCGACTTCGCGTCGAGGTCGGCGTACTGGAGCCGGGCCACGAGGTCGCCGAGCCTGAAGTACACGACCGTGGCCTGCGCCTTACCCTCCGGCGTGGTGAGGTCCACCGCGAACGCCTCGTCGGCCGCCTCCGGCACGTCCCTGGCGGCCGACTCGATGGCCTGGCTCCTGCGGTCGAGGCCGATCTCGTACCAGATCCAGTCGCGGTCACGCGGACCCGACGCGTACTGCCTGCGCAGCCCCTCCAGGAGCGTGTGCGCGGCGGCCGTGTCGAGCGCCCACGGCTCGGGGGTGTCGGAGTCGGTCTCCGCGCTCAGCGCGATGCCGGCGCCCGTCACGGCCCACTGGCAGCTCGCCTCCCCCGGCCGCGCCTGCGCCGGGGCGCCCAGGATGCGCCGCACCTGGCCGGCCGACAGCGACCGGCACAGGTCCACGGCACGCTCGAAAGCCGGTGAGACCCGGCGGGTGGAATCGCCCGGCGGCTCACTCCTCAGCAGCTGCGCCGTCAGGGGAACCGCGGCGGCCACCACGACGGCGGCCGCGGCGCCGATCCACCACCACGTCCGCCGGCGGCGCGGCGGGGGTTCGACCCGGATGCCCGGCCCGTGGTCCACCGACGGCGTGCCGCCGGCGGCGACCTGGCGCAGCAGCGTGAGCGCGGTCGCCGCGTCCGGACGACCGGCCGGGTCGCGCGCCATCATCCACGCCAGCACCGGCCCGAGCGGCCCCGCGAGCACCGGCGGACGGGCGGCCTGGGTGAGGGTCGCCCGGATGACCTCCGCACGCGGGCCCTGGTACGGAGCGACGCCTTCGACGGCCGTGTAGAGCGTGGCGGCGAGCGACCACAGGTCGGCGGCCGGGCCGCCGGGCTCGCCCGCGAGCCGTTCCGGCGCGATGAACCCGGGCGAGCCGACCAGCAGCCCGGCCTCGGTGATCGACGCCTGGCCGGCCTGGCGGGCGATGCCGAAATCCGTGAGCAGCACCCGGCCGTCGGCACAGAGGAAGACGTTGCCCGGCTTGACGTCACGGTGCTGCACGCCCCCGGCGTGCGTGGCCGACAGCGCGTCGAGCAGGCGGGCGCCGAGGTCCGCCACCTGCCGGTACGGAAGCGGCCCGTACGTCGCGATCTGCCGGGCGAGGTCGTGGCCGTGGAGCAGTTCCATGACGATCCACGGCCTGCCGTCCTGGAGGAGCACGTCGTGGAGGGCGACGATCCCGGGATGCCGGACACGCGCGGTGACCTCCGCCTCGCGCATGACCCTGGCGACCAGCTCGGCCCGCTCGCGGTCGCCGAGGCCGTCCGGGATGCGAAGTTCCTTGATCGCCACCTCGCGGTCGAGCACGGAGTCTCTGGCCAGCCACACCGTGCCCATGCCGCCGGAGCCCAGCGGGCGCAGGAGGTGGTATCGCGAGGCCAGCGTCCCCCTCAGCGATTCGGCCATATGGGGGAGAATAGCGAAAGCGTGATTGATCGCCCGACGAAACCCGGCACGGTCGTCCTGACCGACGCATATTGGAGGCGTCCGGAGAGGGATCGCCCCGCGACGGGGACGAGGCGCTTCACGAGGCACCCCGGCGGGTTGACATCGCCGGCCTGTCCGGCTGTTCGCCTGGTTGACCGGCACTGCCGGAACACACCCGGACGTCCCGGCCGACCGGTACGGCAAGCCGATTACCTCTCACGTCATCGTCTTCGCGACCCGTCCGCGGGATGCTCGGGACCACGGGAGGACGGGCCCCGCCCGGGGCCCCGCACCCGGCCGCACGCGATCACGGGAGGAACCATGACTGCCTACGCCGTCGCCCAGCTCCGCGACGTCAACCTCGGCGATGACATCGTGGAGTACCTGCGGCGCATCGACGCCACGCTGGAGCCGTTCGGCGGCCGTTTCATCATCCACGGCGGCGAGCCCGAGGTGCTGGAGGGCGCCTGGACGCACACCCTCATCGTCATCGAGTTCCCCGACCTCGGCAGGGCGAGGGCGTGGTACCGGTCGCCCGCCTACCAGGAGATCCTCCCGCTGCGCACCGGGAACTCCTCCGGCGACGCCGTGCTCATCGAGGGTGTGGACGAGGACCACAAGGCGACGGACGTGCTGGCGGGCTGACCACCCCCGGGACGGGGAACGCCCCGCGCGTGCGCGCGGGGCGTCCGCCGTCCTCGCAGGGCCTCAGCTCAGGGTGAGGTCCTTGATCCGGAGATCGCCGGTGAAGACGAGGTAGACGTCCTTCACGCCGTTCGCCCCGGACAGGGGCGCGGCCGCGGTGGCCCAGTTGTAGATCCCGCCGGTCGCGGCGACCGGGATCGTGCCCACCTTGGCGCCGGTCGGCGAGCCGAGGCGCACCTCGATCGTCCCGCCGCCCGCCGAGGCGACCCCGGCCGTCACGTTCCTGGAGTTGCGGAGCTGGACGTCCTTGAACGCGATCCAGCCGCCGCTCGCGCCCGCCACGGCGTCGCCGCGCTCCTTGGTCTCGTCGACCAGGTGGATGCCCGAGTAGTCGTCGAAGTCGACCGCCCGGGTGGTCTTCGACAGGTCGCGGTGGGGGATGTTCTCGCCCTGCACGTTGATCGTCGCCCGCTGCCGGATGTTCGCCGAGGACGACCCCACGAGCACGTCGTGGGTGGCGTTCTCGACGGTCCACTTGTTGCGAGTGACGTCCCACAGCGCGAGGTCGCTCTTTGCGACGCTGAAGGCGACCGTCCTGGTCTGCCCCGGCGCCAGCGTCACCCGCTGGAACGCGCGGAGCTGCTTGACCGGCTGCTTCACCCGCGAGCGGTGCTGATGCGTGTAGAGCTGCACGACCTCGTCGCCGGCCCGGGAGCCGGTGTTGGTCACCTTCACCGAGACCTCGTACGCGTCGCCCTTCCGCACCGCCTTGAGGCCCTGGTAGGCGAACGACGTGTACGACAGGCCGTAGCCGAACGGGTAGAGCGGCCTGCCCTGGTAGTACAGGTACGTCCGGTCCTTCTTGACGATGTCGTAGTCGAGGATGCCCGGCAGCTCGTCCGCAGAGCGGTACCACGTCTGGGTGAGCCGGCCGGCCGGGTTGACGTCGCCGTACAGCACGTCGGCGAGGGCGTGCCCGGTCTCGGCGCCCGCGTGGGTGGTCCACAGGATGGCCGGGACGTTGTCCTGCGCCCAGTTGATCGTGGTCGGGTAGCTGTTCTCCAGCACCACCACCGTGTTCGGGTTGGCCGCCTTCACGGCCTTGACCAGCGCCTCCTGGCCCTCGGCGAGGTTCATGTCGGTGCGGTCGTGGGCCTCGCGGCCGTTGATGAACGGCATGCTGCCGACCACGACGACCGCCACGTCGGCGGCCTTGGCCTTGGCGACGGCGTCGTCGGCGCCGCTGGAGACGACCTCCTTGGCGTAGTGCGTGGCCTGGTCGGCGGAGGTCAGGCTCAGCGTGCCGTCGGACGACGCCTTGACGTAGGTGTCCGACCCGAACCAGCTCTCGGACGTCTCGTAGCCGGCGTACCGCAGCAGGTACGTGCCGTCGGCCTGCCGCTCCAGCTTGAACTGCTCCTGCACGAACCAGCCGGACGGCTGCTCGGCGGTGTTGGCCAGCGTCGCCCAGTTGGCCCGGCTGACGTACTTGCCGTTGGCGACGCTGCGCAGCGTCAGCACGCCCTGACCCCAGTCGAACGCGTCGAACTGCTCGGTGACGCCGGCCGAGGTCGCGCTCTCCTTCAGGTCGCCGCCGGCCGCGGGCGCGCTGATGTACTTCCCCGTGGCGACGTCCTTCAGCGCGATGCGGTCGACGCCCTCCGACGAGGTCACCGACGCCGCCCGCTCCTTGATCCCGTCGAGCGGGGTCACCTTGTACGGCAGGCTGCCCGAGTACCAGTCGGTGTAGAGCACGTCGGCCAGCGGGCCGACCACGGCGACCTTCCTGCCGGGCTTCAGCGGCAGCGCGCCGCCGGAGTTCTTCAGCAGCACCATCGCCTTGGCCGCGGTCTCACGGGCCAGCTTCTGGTTCGCCGGGCTGTTGACCACGTCCTTGGTGATCCTCGCGTACGGCCCGCCGTCGGGGTCGAACTCGCCGAGCCGGAACCGGACGCTGAGCTGGTGCCGGACCGCGTCGTCCACGTCCGACTGGCTCAGCAGGCCCTTCGACAGCGCCTCCTTGACGGACGCGACCGTCGGGCCGCCGTTGGTGTCGTCCACGGTGAAGCTGTCGAGGCCCGCCTTGATCAGCGCGGCGGCCGCCTCGGGCTGGGTCGCGTAGTACTTCTCGGTCTGCACGAGGTTGTTCGGCGCCCAGGCGTCGGAGACGTTGAACAGCGTCCGGTCCGTCCAGGAGCGGACCACGCCGTCCAGATCGGGGTTGACCGTGTTCGGCCGGCCGTTGACGAGGTTGTACGACGCCATCACGCCGGTCGCCGCGTCGGCCTCGATGGCCGGTTTGAAGGCCGCCTCGTCGTACTCGTGCTTCACCCGCGGCGGCAGCTCCGACGACGTGGTGTCGCGGTTGACCTCGTTGTTGTTGGCCAGGTAGTGCTTCAGCGTGGGCGCCGTCTTCAGGTGGTCGGGGTCGTCGCCCACCATGCCCGAGCCGTACGCGGTGGAGATGGCGCCGGTCAGCAGGGGGTCCTCGGAGTAGCCCTCCTCGTTGCGTCCCCAGCGGGGGTCGCGCAGCAGGTTGACCACGGGCGCCCAGAGGTTGAGCCCCCACACGGTGGGGTTCTCGGCGTGGTAGCCGCGGGCCTCGTCGCCGACGGCGGAGCCGACCCGCTTGATCAGAGCGGGGTCCCAGGTGCTGGCCAGGCCGACCGCCTGGGGGAAGACGGTGCCCTTGGCGGTGACCACGGCGCCGTTGTTCGTGTGGTCGGTCGACCAGGCGACGCCGTGCAGCGCCTCGGTGCCCGTCTTGAACATCTTGATGCCGAGGCGGTCTATCGCGGGGGCGTACTGGTGCAGCATCGCGATCTTCTCGTCCGGCGTGAGCCGGCCGAGCAGGTCGTCGACGCGCTGCGCGAGCGGCAGCGACGGGTTCCGGAACCGATAGTCGTCGGCCGCCCTCGCGGGGCCGGCGCCCAGGCTCAGTGCCAGGGCCAGGGCGGCCGACGCGGACAGCATCGCCGAACGGCGATGGGACATTGCGCCTCCAGGTCAGGTAGTGACGCGTTACTTGGGGGGTGTTACTTGATGGCGCCGACCGTGACGCCACGGGTCAGCGTGCGCTGGAAGATCAGGAAGAAGGCCACGGCCGGGACGATGCCGAGCAGCGCGGACGCGCTGGTCGTGGTGGCGTCCATCATCTTCTCGCCCTGCAGGCTGGCCAGGGCGACCGGCACGGTCTGGTTGTCGTTGTCGATGAGGAACACCAACGGCAGGAAGAACTCGTTCCACGTCCAGATGAAGAAGAAGATGAGCAGCACCGAGAGGGTCGGGCGGCTGATGGGCACGACGATGCGCCACAGCATCCGCCACCTGCTCGCGCCGTCGATCTCGGCCGCCTCCAGGATTGCGCGGGGGAACTGCCCGAGCACCGACGAGAGCAGGTAGGTCCCGAAGGCCGCCTGGATCACCGTGAAGATCAGGATGACGGCGAGCTTCGAGTCGTACAGCCCCGCCTTCTTCGCCAGGAAGTAGAGCGGGTAGACCAGCGCTTCCTGCGGCAGCGTGTTGGCGACCAGGAAGACCACCAGGATCCACAGCCGCCCGCGCACCTTGCCGATCCCCAGCGCGTACGCGTTGAGCACCGACAGCACCACGGCGGCGACCGCGACGACACCGCTGATCAGGAGGCTGTTCCACAGCTTCAGGCCGAAGTCGACGCGGTCCCAGAAGGCGGCGATTCCGTCCAGGTAGAGCCCGTGGGGCAGGCTCAGCGGGCCGCCCGAGGAGTATTCGGCCGGGGACTTCACCGCGTTGAGCGTGACGATGACGAACGGGAACAGCATCACGACCGCGAGCACGACCAGCGCCGCGAGCACAGCCCATCGTCCCGGCTGGCGGATGGTGCGATCGGGGGTCACGACTCACTCTCCTGGTCACGCTCCTGCACCCGCAGGAAGAGGAAGGTCACCACGAGGATGATCAGGGCGAGCACGGTCGCGATCGCCGAGCCGTACCCGACGTTGACCTTCTGGAAGAAGTTCAGATAGGAGAAGTACGACGGCACCATGGTCGCGGAGCCGGGCCCTCCCCTGGTCAGCACGAAGATCGGCCCGAACACCTTCAGCGCCGCGATCGTGCAGGTCAGCAGGACCACGAAGATCTCCGGCCGGATCTGCGCGATCGTGATGTGCCAGAACCTGCGCCACCACGAGGCCCCGTCGATCTCGGCCGCCTCGTACAACGAGGGGTCGACCCGCTGGAGCCCGGCCATGAAGATGACGACCGGGTACCCGAGCTGGAACCACACCATGATCGCCATGACCGTCGCCAGCGCGAAATCGGGGTCGCCCAGCCAGTTGACCTTCAGCCCGAAGATCTGGTTGACCGCGCCGTACGACGGGTGGAGCATCCAGCCCCAGACCACGCCGGCCACCGCGACGGGCAGCACCTGCGGGAGGTAGAACGCCGCGCGCAGGGCCGAGGCCGTACGCCCGCCGAAGCGCTTGGCGATGTAGTCGAACAGCGCGGCGGCGAGCACCAGACCGATGATCGTGGGCACCACGGCCATCGCGACGATCAGCGCGACGTTGTGCTGGAAGGAGGCCCAGAAACGCTCGTCCTTGAACAGCTTCGTGTAGTTGTCGAGCCCGATCCACTTGGGAGTGCCGACGCCGGACCAGCGGGTGAAGCTCGTCGCGAGGTTCATCAGGAACGGGACGACGATGATCGCGAGGAACAGCACCAGGCTCGGAACCAGGTAGAGCCAGTAGCCGCCCCTCCCGCGCGGGCGGGCGGTACCCGCGCCGGGTGGTGCCATGTGCGGAGCCTTTCGAGAAGGGGTCCGGCGGCGGAGGCCGGTCAGGCAGCCCCGCCGCCGGAGTCGGGGAGGGTTACTCGGCGATGTCGGCCAGGTTGTCGTTGTACGGCTGGGCGATCTCGTCCAGGACCTCCTCGGGCTTCTTGCTGCCGTTGATCAGTTCCTGTACGCCGGCGACGAGCACGTCGTAGTAGCCGGGGGCGGGCCAGTCAGGGTAGAAGGCCAGGCCGTCCTGCGTCGAGAGCTTGTTGAAGTTCTCGATGAGCTCCTTGTTCTGCGCGTCGGTGATCGCGGTGGGGTCGGCCGCGACCGGGACGCCGCCCGAGTTGCCGAGCAGGTTCTGGATCTCCTTCTTCATCGTGATGTCGATGAAGTCGTAGGCGAGGTCCTTGTTCTCGGACTTCTCCGGCACGACCCAGATGTTGCCGCTGGAGCCGGGGGCGAACTGGCCGGGCCACAGGAACGAGCCCCACTTGAAGTCCTTGATCTCCTCCTGCAGGCGTCCGAACCACCAGCTGCCCGACACCATGATCGGGTACTTGCCGCCGATGAACGCCACGCCCATGTCCTCGGCCTTCATGCCGGCCGAGTCCTTGCCGATGTACCCCTTCTTCACCCAGTCGGAGATGGTCTGCGCGGCGTAGGTGAACTCGGGACCGTGGAAGTCGACCTTGCCCTTGTAGAGCTCGAAGGAGTCGATCCAGGCACGGTTGGCCTTGTTCAGCGCGAGCAGGTAGAACAGCTGCTGGGCGGGGTACTCGGCGCCCGCCGTCGCGATCGGCGTGGTGCCCTTCTTCGCGAACGCGTCGAGCGCCGCGGTGAACTCGTCGAAGCTGGTGGGCACCTTGACGCCCGCCTTCTCGAACATGTCCTTGTTGTAGTAGACCATCACGTACTCGCCGTAGTTCGGCACGCCGAACCACTTGCCCGAGCCCATGATGCCCCGCTCGTCATATTTGGCCGTGGTCTGCAGCGACGGGCTGAGCAGCTTGTCCCAGCCGCGTTTGGTGGCCTCCTCCGACAGGTCGGTGAGCAGGCCCTGCTTGGACAGCTGACCGGCCGTCGCGTTGCCCTTGTTGTACTCCATGATGTCGGGCGCCTCGTCGGAGTTGAGGACCATAGACGCCGTCTTCTGGATCTGCTCGAAGCCCTTCTCCTCGAACTTCACCGTGACGCCGGGATGGCTCGCCTCGAAATCCTTGATCGCCTGAGCCCAGGCGGTGCCCATGGCGCTGTTGCCGGTCTCGTAGTGCCAGAGGGTGAGGGTCCTGCCCTCCGCGGAGCCGCCGCTGCCGCCGCTATTGGAATCGTCAGAGGATCCACCGCACGCGCCGAGCGCCAGTGCGGCCGCGGCCAGTGCCGCCACCGCCGCGCTCCTGCCTACTCTGAACATGGTGTTTCTCCAGGGGGGTTTGTCTAGTTGATGACGACCGGGACGCCGGGGCCAACGAACTCGACGCCGTCGATCTGCTTGGGGCCCTCGGCGGTGACGACCAGCCGGTCGCCGTCCCGCACCGCCGTGACCGTCGTGTCCCCGTCCAGGTCCCTGATCGTCGTACGGCTCTCGCGCTCCGGCACGCCGAAGGCGAGCAGCGAGACCCGGGGCTCGTCGGCCACCGTGTCGCCCGGCTCGGTGACCGGGATCAGCGAGCCGTGCCGTACGAACAGGGGGATCTGGTCGAGCGGCGGCGACACCGTGACGTAACGTCCGCCGTCCACGGCCTCACCGGTCCAGTAGTCCACCCACACCCCCGAGGGCAGGTAGACCTTCCTGGTGCCGTCGGCGGCGGTCATCGGGGCGACGAGCAGGTCGGTGCCGAGAAGGTACTGCAGGTCCGCCTGCCAGGCCACCGGGTCGTCCGGGTGGTCGACGCACAGCGCGCGCAGCATCGGCGCGCCCGTCTCGGCCGCGGTGACGGCCGCCGAGTAGATGTACGGCATGAGCCGGTAGCGCAGCCGCAGGGCCTCGACGGCGGCCCGCTCGGCGTGCGCCGGGAACTCCCAGGGCTCCCGGGTGGTCGTGCCGTGGAACCGGACCAGCGGGGACAGCGCGGCGAACTGCGACCAGCGGATGTAGAGGTCCGGGCTGGGCGTGCCGGTGAAGCCGCCCGCGTCGTGGCTCCAGAAGGGGATGCCGGACAGGCCGTGCGACAGCCCGCCCCTGATCGTGCTGCCCATCGCGGAGTAGGTCGTGTCGACGTCGCCGCTCCACTGGGCCGAGTGACGCTGGCCGCCGAGGTAGGACGAGCGGGCCCAGACCAGCTCGTGTCCGTTCACCTCGCGGGTCACCTCCGCCACGATGTCGTTGAACAGCAGCGTGTAGACGTTGTGCAGCTCGGTGCCGGTCATGCCGTTGAAGGCCACGGCGTCGGCGGGGACCCCCTCGGCGAAGTCCGTCTTGAACGCCGCCACGCCCTCACGCAGGCGGTCGCGCAGCAGGCCCTTGAACCACTCGGCCGCCTCGGGGTTGGTGAAGTCGACGATGCCGCAGGCCGGGTAGGAGCCGTGCCAGGTGTCGGCGACGTAGGTCTCGCCGTCGCGCGTCCTGAGGAAGTAGCCCTTCTCCGAGGCCTCGGCGAAGGCCGGGCTGAGGTGCGAGACGTAGGAGTTCATCCACAGGCAGACCTTGAAGCCCTGCTCCTTGAGCGTGGCGAGCATGCCCACCGGGTCGGGGAACGTCTCCGGGTCCCACTGGAGGTCGGACCAGTGCCCGTCGGCCTGCCAGTAGCAGTCGAGGTGGAGCACGTCGCAGGGGATCCCCCGCTCCCTGATCTTCCTGGCGCGCTCCAGCACGCGCTCCTGGCTGTCGCGGAAGAAGCCCGAGGAGATCCAGGTGCCGAACGCCCACTTCGGCGGCAGCTGCGGCCGGCAGGTCAGCCGGTCGAACCGGTCCAGGACCTCCGCCGGGGCCGGTCCCGCGATGACGTAGTAGTCGATGAGGTCGTCGGGCACGATGATCTGCACGGCGCTGTGCGTGGACTGGCACACGTCGAACTCGACCGGTGTGCCGCTGTCGACGCAGATGCCGTATCCCCTGCTGGACAGGTAGAAGGGCACGTTCTTGTACGCGCGCTGCGACTCGGCGCCGAAGGCGTCGAAGTTCCACATGAGCGGGCGCTGGCCGCGCTTGTCGAGCGGCGTGAACGACTCGCCGAAGCCGCCGAACGCCTCGTCGGCGGGGGCCACGAACGTGTCGTGATAGGCGACGGGGGCGCCGTCGACGGCGGAGCGGCCGAACGGCAGCGTGCGCAGCCGGCCGCTGATGTCGGGGTGACCCGGGTCCTGCTCCACCAGCGTGCGGCCCGCCCGGTCGGTGAAGCGCAGGTTCCACGGGTTCAGCCGCACCTCGGCCCGCAGCGATCCCGCGTCGACGATCACGCGGCTGTGGCTCGCCTCCACGACGGCCTCGCCGTACTCCCCCGGGGTGACCATGGAGATCGCGCGGGCGGACCGGGTGCGCGCGTCGGGATCCTCCGACAGGCGCACCCGGATCACCCCCTCACCCGCGACCGTGATCTGCACGACGAGCGTCTCCTCGGCCGAGGTGGAGCCCTTGAGCGTCACGCCCCGGCCGTCGGAGGCCACCACCTCCGCGCTGGTCAGCGCGGACAGGCCCGCCTCGCCCGGCTCGCGTACCGGAAGCTCGGGAGGATCCGCCACGAAGAACTCGCGCGCGATCAATGGGGGACGGTACGGCATTGCGGCACTCCATCGGCTCATCCGGCGATTGTGGAGTTAGTTTGCCGTCCATCCCAACAAAGGTCAATGGGTCGAACTCGCTCCGGATTTGTCCAAATTATTCCGATTAATGCCTGTTTGAGGTAATGTGACCGCAATCCCGCGACAAGGTAGGTGAGATGGACAGGTTCGTGCATGTGATGCCGCTCGACGACGTGATCGACCACGAGGGCAGCCCCGAGTGCGTCTGCGGCCCCGGAGGCCAGCCCGTCACCGCCGCCGACCTCGGCGAGCCGGTTCCGCACACGGACCGCGAGGCCGTCATCCTCGGCTGGCCCCACCCCGCCGTCGGCGTGATCTACCAGCACCACCCGCTCAGCCCCTGCCGCGAATGGGAAGCCATCCCCGAGCCCTGAGCGCTTTAATGCCGTCAATCGCCGCCATTTGCGCTAACCGCGTGTGATTGAGTCTCAACATTGAGTAAATTCTCGGCCATGCCCGGTATTGATCACGAGATGCCACTCGAACTCCCCGAGTGGCGCCATCACACCGCTGGCGATCGACCCCGGCCGCATCCCCCCTGATCACCGACCCCGACCAGGCCCGCGCCAGCCCGGAACTCGCCGTGCTCTCGGCCGTGGCGCATCCAGTCGAGGCCGACGACGAGCAGGTGCTGGAGGCGATGCTGGCGGGGCTGGCGACATTGGATGAGGATCGCGCCAGAGTATATTTGAACTACGTGATCAGCTCGCTACAGGATGTGACGGTCAAGCGTCTGGAGGAGATGGTGACCACCATTCAGGACTTCGACTACCTCGGCGACAAGTACTTCTCCCACTGGAAGGACCAGGGCCGCGCGGAGGCGCTTCTCATCATGCTCGACGCCCGCGGCCTGGAGATCTCCGACGATGTGCGCGAACGGATCCAGCGGTGTGAGGACACGAACCAACTGGAGGCCTGGGTCCGCAGGGCTGCCGTCATCACCACAGTCGACGAGCTGTTCGATTGATGACCGCCTGGCCTGTGGGGGCGGGCGGGCCGCCCGGGGGTGCACCCCGGAGGCGGCCCGCTTGATGTCAGTCGGTCACGGGGTCCATCTGACGTTCGGGTTGATGTGGCCGGTCCAGTCGAAGACGGCCATGTTGTCCCAGCCGTCGCCGGTGCCGTTGATGTTCGCCGGGTCCCAGCCGTTCCCGGGCACGGCGTACCACGTCGGCTCCCAGTAGAAGACGCCGACGGCGCCCGCGCTGCGGGCCGTGCTCTGCACCGCCGCGAACTCGGCGCCCTGACCCTGCCAGGTGAGGCCGTATCCCGGACAGCCCGACGTGACCGAGTTGCCCTCCCAGTCGGCGTTGTTCGGAGTGAACGGGTAGGCCGTCTCGGCGATGACGACCGGCTTGCCGTAGCGGGACCGCATGTCCGAGATCACGCTGGACAGGTTGGACAGCGTGCCGTGCCACATGCAGTAGTACGACAGGCCGGTGATGTCCCAGGGGACGCCCTTGGCCCGGATGCCGTCGTAGAACCAGCGGGCGTGCGCGTCGCTGTCGGCGTTCGCGGTGTGGATGATCACCTGAGTGCCGGAGTTGCACGCCTTGGTCGCGTTGTAGCCGGCCTTGAGCAGCAGGCTCAGGTTCGTGAAGTCGTTGTTGACGACCTTGCCGTCGTTCCACAGCATGCCGACGTTGATCTCGTTGCCGATCTGCACGCTGTCGGGGGTCGTGCCCTGGGCCTTGAGGCTGGAGCACACGTCGTAGGTGTAGTTGTAGACGTCGGTCTGCAACTGGCCGATGCCGTGGCTGGCCCACGCGGCGGGCTTGTACTGCTTGCCGGGATCCGCCCACGTGTCGGAGTAGTGGAAGTCGATCATCAGCTTCAGGCCCTTGGCCTTGACCGTCCTGGCGTACTGGAGGACCTTCGCCTTGTTGTTGTAGCCGCTGGCCGGGTTGTTCCAGATCCGCAGGCGGACGTAGTTGACGCCGACGCCCTTGAGGATGTCGAGCGGGTCCCGCTGGGCGCCGCCCGCGTCGTAGTACTTCGCGCCCAGGTCGAGGGAGCGCTGCACGGAGGAGACGTCGGCTCCGAGCATGGTCAGTGTGCCGGCGGCGTGCGCCGGTTGCGCGGCGGGGAGCACCGCGGCGGCGCACACGACCAGCGCCGCCAGGATCTTTCTCATGGTTCCTCCGGTCAGGAGAGGATGGGTGGACGCCCCCGAACCCCCGCCGTCACGAGGTCAGGCCGCCACGGCGAGGGACGTTTCGATACTCACCGGCGGGCGAACTCCCGCAGCGCGGGCAGCGCCCGGTCGTCGAAGCCGAACAACGCCTGGTTCTCCCAGGCGTTGCCCGACGACGGGTCGGCGGGATCCCAGCCGTTGCCCTTCACCCCCGTCCAGGTGGCCTCCCACCAGAAGGCCCCCAGGCCGAGTCCGCCGGGCACCGCCCGCACGATGTTCGTCAGGTCGCGGGCGAACGCCGCCTGGCCCGCAGGGGTCGCCGGATATCCCGGGTACGGCTCGGCGGAGGTGACGATGTTCTCCCAGCCGTCGTCGTCGGCCGTCGTGAAGGGATAGGCGGTCTCCGCCACCACGACCGGCTTGCCGTACCGTGCGGCGACGTCGTTGAGGTTGGCCTGGAACGCGGCGAGGGTGCCGTGCCAGAACGGGTAGTACGACAGGCCGATCACGTCGTAGCGGACGCCGTAGGACGCGGCGGTGTCGAACCACCACCGGTAGAGGCCGTTGTCGCCGCCGTCCGCCAAGTGCAGCACGACCTTCGTCCGGGCGGACACCGCCTTGACCGCGTCGTACCCGGCGCCCAGCAGGGCGGCCATTCCCGGCCAGGCGTCCCAGCGGCCGTCCGGCCACAGCAGGCCGCCGTTGATCTCGTTGCCGACCTGGACCATGTCGGCCGTCGTGCCCTGCGCCTTCAGCGCGCTCAGCACGTCGTAGGTGTGGTCGTACACCGCCTGCTTCAGTTCTTCGAACGACAGCGCGGACCAGGCGGCGGGCTTGTTCTGCTTGCCCGGGTCGGCCCAGGAGTCGGAGTAGTGGAAGTCGACCAGCAGGCCCATGCCGAGCGCCTTGGCCCGCTTCGCGATCGCGAGCACCTGGTTCTCGGTGTTGTAGCCGTCGGCGGGGTTCACCCACACCTTGAGCCGGATGTAGTTGACCCCGCTGTGCCGCAGGATCGCCAGCGCGTCGCCCCGCCGCCCGTTCGCGTAGCGGTACGTCCCGCCCAGCGCCTCGGACTTGGCGAGGCTCGACACGTCGGCGCCCCTGATCGCGAGGTGGGGTGGGGGGCCGCCGGGCTTCGGGCCGCCGCCGGCCGGTGCCGCGGCCCCGGCCGGGGCGACGGTGGTGAACAGCGCGGCCATCGCGCACAGCAGGGCCGCCAGGAATCGAGCCATGTGATCCTCCGGTCAGGAGAGGACGAGCCGTGTTCCTCTGTGGGTGATTGTGCGGGCCCCGGCGCCGTGCCGTCGGTCAGGTGCGGCACGGCGCCGGGGAGTCTCACTCGGTGCGGACGACCACGACGCCTCCGGCGGGCACCGTCGCCGAGCCGTCGTACGCGGCGCGGTCGAGCACCCCGGTGCCGGTCACCCCGTACACGGTGACCGGCGCGTCCCCGTGGTTGATGAGGAACAGGTGGTCGCCCCGCCGTACGAGCTCGAGCGTGTCGGGCAGGCCGCGCGGCCGGGAGACGCCCGCGCCGTCGAGCACCCGGCCGAGGAGCCCGCGCAGGCCGGACCCGGCGTCCAGGGCGGTGGACACGTACCACGCGGTGCCCGCGCCCAGGTCGTGCCGGGTGACGGCGGGGTGCCCGGCATCGGGCCCGTCGCCGAACTCGTGCACGGCCCGCGCCCCCGCGAGCCGTACGCGCTCGGACCAGATCCGGCCGGTGGCGGAGAAGGGCTCCACCGTCACGGTCTCGTGCTCGCGCAGCGGGTGGAACTCCTCGACGACCACCCCGAGCACCTCGCGCAGCGCCCCGGGACAGGGCCCCGCGTGGACGGTGTCGTTCTCGTCCACGATTCCGGAGAAGTAGGAGACGAGCAGGTGCCCGCCCGCCTCCACGTAGCGGTGCAGGTTCTTCGCCGGCGCCTCTGCGAGCAGGTAGGAACTCGGCGCGACGACCAGCCGGTACGGCGACAGGTCGGCCGACGGGTGGACGAAGTCGACGGTGACGTGCTCCCGCCACAGCGCCTCGTAGTAGGCCTCGACGCGCTCCCGGAAGCGCAGGTCGGCCGAGGGCCGCCACTCGAACTCGAGCGCCCAGTAGGACTCCCAGTCCCACACCACGGCGACCTCGGCCGTCACCTGCGAGCCCCTGACCCCGGCGAGTTCGCGCAGGTCCGCGCCGAGCGCCACCACGTCGCGCCACATCTGCGAGTCGGTCCCGGCGTGCGGCACCATCGCCGAGTGGAACTTCTCCGCGCCGTGGCGGGAGGCGCGCCACTGGAAGAACATCGCCGAGTCCGAGCCGCGCGCAACGTGGGCGAGGGTGTTGCGGCGCATCTCCCCCGGCCGTTTGGCGAGGTTGCGCGGCTGCCAGTTGACCGCGCCCGTCGAGTGCTCCATCAGCATCCAGGGGCGGCCTCCGGCCACCGAGCGGGTGAGGTCGGCGGCCATGGCGAGTTCGATGTGCGGGTCGGCCCGCCCCGAGTCGAGGTAGTGGTCGTTGGCCACCACGTCGACCTCCGCCGCCCACCGCCAGTAGTCCATCGGCTTGCAGTTGGGGATCATGAAGTTGGTCGTGACGGGCAGGTCGCCGAACCGGCGGATCGTGTCCCGTTCCCTGCGGAAACAGGCGATGTGGGCGTCGACGGAGAACCGCATGAAGTCGAGCTGGAGCCCGGTGAGCAGGCCCGCCGGCGCGGCCACGGGCGGCTCGACCTCCTCGAACGAGCCGTAGGTCAGCCCCCAGAAGGTCGTGCCCCAGGCGGCGTTGAGCGCCCCCACGTCGCCGTACCTGTCCCTCAGCCAGGCGCGGAACGCCTCGGCCGACGTCGGGCAGTAGCAGTGGGCGTTGGCCCAGCCGTACTCGTTGTGCACGTGCCACATGACCACCGCGGGGTGGCCGGCGTACCGCCGGGCCAGTGCGGCGACGATCCGCTCGGACGCGGCGGCGTAGTCGGGCGAGCTCGGGCAGAAGCTGTGCCGTGAGCCTCCGCCGAGCACGTGGCCCTCCCGGTCCACCAGGCGGCTGCCGGGGTAGCGGCGGCGGAACCACGTGGGCGGCGACGAGGTGGGGGTGGCGAGGTCGGCGTACACGCCGGCCGAGTGGAGCAGGTCGAGGACCCGGTCGAGCCGGGAGAAGTCGTACTCGCCCTCCTCCGGTTCGATCAGTCCCCAGTTGAAGACCCCCACGGTGACCAGGTTCACCCCGGCCTCCCGCATCAGGCGGACGTCCTCCCGCCACACGTCCTCCGGCCACTGCTCGGGGTTGTAGTCCCCGCCGTAGGCGAGGCCCTCGGGCAGGACGGGATATCCGGGCACGTCTCCCCCTCGATTCTGCTTCTGTGAACGTGCACAGTAACGCACAGCCGCTCAGTCGTGAAGGTGTGGGCGATTTGCGCTGTTGAAGACGGGCCGTTAACAACCGGGTAACGACCATTGACAGCACATTGGCGAACTTCCACTCTGTGAACGCTCCCAGAACGTTTCATCCTCCCCACTCCCTCTCCCCCCTGCCTGGAGGGCCCTATGCGTGGAAACCGGTCAGCAGTGGCGGCCGTCGCGATCCTCACCACCGCACTGTCGGCGGCCTGCTCGGGCGGCGCCGAGAAACCGTCCTCGGAGGCCGCGAGCCGGAGCGCGGCACCGGCCGGGCCGGTGAAGCTGACCTACTGGACCTGGGTCCCGAACATGGACAAGATCGCCGCGGTGTGGAACCAGGCCCACCCCGACATCCAGGTCACGGTCAGCAAGCAGGCGGGCGGGGACGACGCGGCGGCCAAGTTCCTCACCGCCGCCAAGGCCGGCAATCCGCCCGACCTGGTCCAGGCCGAATACCAGATGCTGCCCTCCTTCGTCGCGGCCGACGCCGTGGCCGACCTCAAGGCGGAGACCGCGCAGGCGAAGAGCGAGTTCGGCGAGGGCGTCTGGGGGCTGGTGACCCTCGGCACCGACGCCGTCTACGCGGTCCCGCAGGACAGCGGGCCGATGATGCTCTACTACCGGCAGGACCTGTTCGAGAAGTACGGCATCGAGGTGCCGAAGACCTGGGACGAGTACGCCGAGGCCGCCCGCACCGTGCACAAGAAGGACCCGAAGGTCTTCCTCGGCACGTTCTCCAGCAAGGACCCGGGCTGGTTCGCCGGCCTCTCCCAGCAGGCGGGCGCGCAGTGGTGGTCGATCAGCGGCGACGCCTGGAAGGTCGCGGTGAACGACGAGGCCACCACGAAGGTCGCCTCCTACTGGGGCGGCCTGGTGAAGGAGGGCGTCATCGACGGCATGCCGTACTTCACCCCCGAGTGGAACAAGGCGCTCAACGACGGCAAGCTGCTCACCTGGCCGTCGGCGGTGTGGGGCCCGGGCGTCCTGTCGAGCAACGCGCCGAAGGCCAAGGGCAAGTGGGCCATCGCCCCGCTGCCGCAGTGGAACGCGGGTGAGAACCACAGCGGCTTCTGGGGCGGCTCGTCCACCGCCGTCGCCGCGAAGTCGCCCAACAAGGCGGCCGCCGCGCAGTTCGCCACCTGGCTCAACACCGACCCGCAGGCGCTCGGCCTGCTCATCAAGGAGGGCGCGGTCTACCCGGCCTCCGCCAAGGGGGCCGCCCTGATGACCGAGGCGCCGGACTACTTCTCCAACCAGCCCGACTTCTGGAAGCAGGCGGCCGACATAGGCGCCACCGCCCGCGGCTTCACCTTCGGCCCCAACGTCAACGTGACCTACAACGCCTACAAGGACGCCTTCGACAAGGCCGTCGCCGCCAAATCCGACTTCGCCGCGGCAGTCGGGACGATGCAGGACACCACCGTCGCCGACATGCAGAAGTCCGGCTTCAGCCTCGCCCAGTGACGATGCGATCTCCTGAGAAGGGCGCCCGCGCGCATCGCGCGGGCGCCGTGCCCTACCTGTTCCTCGCCCCGGCCATGGCGCTGTTCGCGCTCTTCATGGCCCTGCCCATCGGTTACACGATCTATCTGAGCCTGCGGCGCACGAAGGTCTCCGGACTGGGCCTCGGCAAGGGGGCCCGTACGGAGGTCTTCGCCGGGCTCGCCAACTACGCGGCGGCCGTCGGCGACGGCGAGCTGTGGGCCGGCTGGCTGCGCGTCCTCGGATACGGCGCGCTGGTGCTGGTGCTGATGCTGGGGCTCGCCCTCGTGTTCGCGCTCATGCTCGACGCCGCGCACGTGCGGCTCGCCCGCCTCACCCGGATCTCGATCTTCCTGCCGTACGCCGTGCCCGGCGTGGCCGCGACGCTGATGTGGGGCTTCCTCTACCTGCCCAGCCTCAGCCCGTTCGGCGAGCACCCGTTCCTGAGCGCCGGCCTGGTGACGTTCTCGATGGCGAACGTCGCGGTCTGGGGCGGCACCGGCTTCAACATGCTGGTGCTCTACACGAACCTGCGGGCCGTGCCGCGGGAGTACTACGAGGCGGCCAGGATCGACGGCGCGAGCGAACTCGACATCGCGCTGCGCATCAAGATCCCGATCCTGGTCCCGTCGATCATCCTGACCACCGTGTTCTCCGTCATCGCGACCGTCCAGGTGTTCACGGAACCGACCACCCTTCGGCCGCTGACGAACACGATCAGCTCGACCTGGAGCCCCCTGATGAAGGTGTACCGCGACGCGTTCGTCACCGGCGACCTCTACTCGGCCGCCGCGACCTCCATGGTGATCGCCGGCATCTCCCTCGTCCTGTCGTTCGGTTTCCTGCGGATCGTGAAGAACCGCGCGTTCGGGGAGGGCTGATGACCGCCACCGCGCTGCCGCGCGGCCGCGGCCACGCCAGGCCGGCGCCGCGCCGGCCGCTGGGAGTCGTGCCGACCGGGGTGCTCGTGCTGGGCGCCATCTACACCCTGTTCCCGGTGAGCTGGGTGGTGGTCGCGGCCACCAAGTCGAAGGCCGAACTGTTCTCCACCTCGACGTTCGCGCCCGGGACCGGGCTGCTGTCCAACCTGGGCGACCTGTTCGCCTACCGCGACGGCGTCTTCTGGCTCTGGCTGCTCAACACCCTCCTGTACGCCGGGGGCGGCGCGGTCCTGTCGACCGCCGTGTCCACCGTCTCGGGCTACGCCCTCGCCACGTACGACTTCCCGGGGCGGAATCTGATCTTCAACCTGCTCATCGGCGGCATCCTCGTGCCGTCGGTGGTGCTGGCGATCCCGCAGTATCTGCTGTTCTCCAAGGCCGGCCTGGCCGACACGTACTGGTCGGTGCTGCTGCCCCAGATCCTGCATCCGTACAGCATCTACCTGGCCCGGATCTACGCCAGGGCCGCGATCCCGGGCTCGCTGCTGGAGGCGGGCCGGCTGGACGGCGCGGGCGAGTGGCGATTGTTCCGCCAGGTGGCGCTGCCGATGATGACGCCGGGCATGGTGACGATCTTCCTGTTCCAGTTCGTCGCGATCTGGAACAACTTCCTGCTGCCGTTCATCATGCTGGGCGACGACCACAGGTTCCCGCTGACGGTCGGCCTCTACACGCTGCTCGCCGCGGGCGCCAACCAGCCGTCGCTGTACAACCTGATCCTCACGGGGACGATGCTGTCGCTCGTCCCGCTGATCGCGCTGTTCCTCACGATGCAGCGCTACTGGCGTACGGACCTGTCCGGCGGGGCCGTGAAAAGCTGATGCGCACGGGGAAACACGCTGATCGGCGGGGGGAAAATACGTCTATGGCGAAACGTCCGACCATCCACGACGTGGCCGCGGCGGCGGGCGTCTCCCGGGGCACGGTCTCCCGGGTGCTCAACGACGACCGGTACGTGAGCCCCGCCGCCCACGCCGCCGTCCGCCGGGCCATCGCCGAGACCGGGTACGTCGTCAACCGCGCCGCCAGGAGCCTGGTCACCCAGCGGACCGGTTCTGTCGTGATGGTCCTGTCCGAGCCGCACGAGAAGCTGTTCGAGGACCCCAACTACAGCGTGATGATCCGCACCGCCATCAAGCGCCTGGCCGAGCGCGATGTGTCCCTCGTCGTCATGCTGGCCGGCGACGACGGGGACCGCGAGCGGGTGCTCCGCTACGTGCGCGGCGGCCACGCCGACGGCGTGTTCCTGATGTCCACGCACGCCGGCGACACGCTCGTGGACGCCCTGGTGGAGACGAAGGTCCCCGCCGTGGCGCAGGGCGCGGTCATCGGGCGGGAGACCACGATCCCGTACGCGGCGGCCGACGACCGCGAGGGCGCCCGGCAGATGACCCGCTACCTGGTCGAGCAGGGCCGCAGGAGGATCGCCACGATCACCGGCCCGATGGACACCCCCGGCGGCATCCAGCGCCTGGAGGGCTTCGCCGACGTGCTCGGCAGGAAGGCGTCCAGGAAGCTCATCGAGCACGGCGACTGGACCCAGCTCAGCGGCGAGAGCGCGATGGCGCGGCTGCTGGCGCGCACGCCCGACCTCGACGCCGTCTTCGTGGCCTCCGACCTCATGGCGGCCGGCGCGCTGTCCACGCTGCGCGCGGCCGGGCGCCGGGTGCCCGACGACGTGGCCGTGGGGGGCTTCGACGACTCGTCGGTGGCCGCCACCACGCATCCGCCGCTGACCACCGTCCGCCAGCCGCTCGCCGAGGTCGCGCAGGAGACCGTACGGCTCCTGCTCACGCTCATCGACGGCGGCGGCCCGGTGGACCCGGTGATCCTGCCCACCCGTCTCGTCGTGAGGGAGTCGGCCTAGGTCGCGTCCCCGGCGCGTGCTCGCGCTCGTCCGGGCACCCGTGCCGGCGGTCAGCCCCTGACCGGCAGGACCGCGCGGGCGACGGCCAGGCGTTCGGCCTCCTCGCGCTCGGCGGCCTCCTGCTCGGCGGCCACGCGCCGGTCGTAGGCGGCGCGGGCCGCGGCGATGGCGTTCTGGTGCTCCTCGGTCCAGTCGACCAGGGCACGGATGGTCGTGTGCAGGGTCGCGCCCATCGGCGTCAGCGCGTAGTCCACGCGCGGCGGGACCGTCGGGTGGACCGTCCGGCTGACCAGCCCGTCCCGTTCCAAATGCCGCAGCGTGCGGGCCAGCATCCGCTGGCTGACCCCGTCGATCGCGCGGCGCAGCTCGGTGAAGCGCAGGCTTCGCTTGTCGAGCAGCGCGATGACCAGGAGCGACCACTTGTCGGCGATCCGGTCGAGGATTTGCCGCACCTCGCAGTCCGCGCGCTGGTCCCATTGGAGGACGTCGTCGTCGACGCCGGTATCCGCGCAGTAACCGAGGGACTCGGAAGTGCCGTCTTCCACAGTCACCGATAGTGCCTGACGATGCAGTCGGTTACAAGAGGGAACCGGCAGGCACTCGGGGAACCACCCCGGGACCGGTTCCCCGACGAGATGGAGCGGGACTCCGATGTCCGATTCCGTGGGCGGAATCTCCGCCCGGCACACCGCCCGCATGACCGGGCGCGCCCGGGGAGTGCTGCTCGTGTTGTGCGGCGCGATCTTCCTGGAGGGCATCGACGTGGCGATGCTCAACGTGGCGCTGCCGTCGATCCGGGCCGACCTGGGGCTGTCCACCGGGATGCTCAGCGGCGTCGTCAGCGCCTACGTGCTCGGCTACGGCGGGTTCATGCTGCTCGGCGGGCGCGCCGCCGACCTGCTGGGCCATCGTCGGATGTTCCTGCTGTGGCTGGCCGTCTTCCTGGTCTTCTCCGGGCTCGGCGGGCTCGCCACCCAGGGCTGGATGCTGCTGGCCGCGCGGTTCGTCACGGGGATCGCGGCCGCGTTCATGGCGCCCGCCGGGCTGGCGCTGGTCACGTCCAACTTCCCGGAGGGGCCGGTGCGCACCAGGGCGCTCGGCGTGTACGCGGGCACGGCGGCGGGCGGGTTCTCGCTCGGCCTGGTCGCCGGCGGCGTGCTCACCGCGTTCGGCTGGCGGTGGGTGTTCTTCGCCCCGGTCGTCCTGTCCGCGCTGATCCTGGCGGCGGCGCTGGTCCTCGTCCGTGACACGGGTGGCGGGCGCCCCTCGGGCGGCTTCGACCTGCCCGGGGCGTTCGCCGTCACAGCCGCCATGTTGCTGCTCGCGTACGGGGTGGTGCGGCTGGAGCATCCCGGGGACGGCCCCGGCCTGACCGCCGGTGCCAACGCGGCGGGGCTGGTGATGCTGGTGCTGTTCGTCGCGATCGAGCGGCGATCGTCGTCGCCCCTGGTGCGGCTGGGCATCCTCCGTAGCGCGCCGCTGGTGCGGGTGAACGCGGCGGCGCTGCTGTTCCTGTTCGCGTTCGCCGGGTTCCAGTTCCTGGTCACCCTGTACCTTCAGGAGTTGCGTGGCTGGAACACGATGCAGACCGGCCTGGCCATGCTGGTGATCGGCATCGACACGGTGCTCGCGCCGACGCTGACGCCGCGCCTGGTCAACCGCTTCGGCAACACCCGGGTGCTGTTCGGCGGCGTCGTCCTCGCGGCGGTCGCGTACGCGCTCTTCCTCCCCGTGGGCATGGACTGGACCTACACCGCCATGCTCCCGGCGTTGCTCCTGCTCGGCCTGTCCTTCTCCCTGGCGTACGGCCCGCTGACCATGGCCGCGACGGAGGGCGTCGACGAGGACGAGCACGGCCTGGCGGGCGGCCTGCTCTACACGGCGATGCAGTTCGGCACGGCGCTCGGGCTGTCGGCCGTCACCGCCGTCGGCGTCGCGGCCAGGTCCGGGCCGGATGGGCTGCGGACCGCGCTGGTCGTCCCGCTGGTGGCGGCGGCGCTCGGGGCGATCATCGTCGCCTTCGGCCTCCGCGCCCCCGGCGGCGCCGCGGCGTCCGCTCAGGACGCAGCGGCCGAGCCGGCCGCGGCCGCCCCGCGGGCGTAGCTGCCGGATGTCACACACTGAGGGTGTGTCTCGTCCTCAGGGTGTGAACGACCATGAAAGCGCGGTGACCGGCCTGGACGCCGAGTTCCAGGCACTGCGGCCCCGGCTGCTCGGCGTCGCGTACGGCCTGCTCGGCAGCCTCGACGAGGCCGAGGACGTGGTGCAGGACGCCTGGCTGCGGCTGCGCACCGCCAAGGCCGCGGGTGGTGACGAGATCAGGGACGCGACCGGCTGGCTGGTGGTCACGGTCTCCCGGCTCGCCCTCGACGTGCTGCGCTCGGCGCGGCACCGCAGGGAGGAGTACGTGGGGCCGTGGCTGCCCGAGCCCGTTCTGATGGGGCCCGACCCCGCCGAGCGGGTGACTCTGGACGAGTCGATGAGCATGGCCATGCTCGTCGTGCTGGAGTCGCTCAGCCCGGCCGAGCGGACCGCCTTCGTGCTGCACGACGTGTTCGGCCTGACGTTCGCCGAGGTGGGCGCGGCGGTGGGGCGCAGTCCGGCCGCCTGCCGGCAGCTCGCCGCGCGGGCACGGGCGCACGTCGAGTCCCGTGCGCCCCGATTCGACGTGGACCCCGCCGAGCACCGGCGGGTGGTGCGCGCCTTCGCCCGGGCCTGCCTCGGCGACGACTTGGACGCGCTGCTCGCGTTGCTCGACCCGGACGTCGTGCTGCGCAGCGACGGCGGCGGCCGGGTGCGCGCGGCGAGGCGGCCCGTCCTCGGCGCGGCCAAGGTGGCCAGGCTGCTGTTCGGCATCCGCAGGTTCGGCTCGCACGAGCTGGTCCCGGTCACGGTGAACGGCTGGCCGGGGCTGCTGCGCTACCGCGATGGGCGTCTGGTGGCCGTGATGGGGCTTTCCATCGCGCGCGGCCGGATCACCGCCGTCGACATGGTCGCGAACCCGGAGAAACTCGCCCGCGTGACGCGGGCCGACGAGACGAGGAACCGACGATGACCACGAGGATCAAGCTGGCTCCCGAGGCGTACCAGGCCATGCTCGGGGTGGAGCGCTTCCTGCACGAGTGCGACGTGCCGCCCGCGACCCTGGAGCTGATGAAGATCCGGGCGAGCCAGATCAACGGCTGCGCCTTCTGCCTGGACATGCACCACCGGGACGCGAAGAAGGCCGGCGAGAGCGACGAGCGCCTGTGGACGGTGGCCGGTTGGCGGGAGGCGCCGTTCTACAGCGACGCCGAACGGGCGGCCCTCGCACTGACCGAGGCCGCGACTCGGCTCGCCGACCGCCCCGACCCCGTGCCGGACGAGCTTTGGGCGGAGGTGGTTGAGCACTACTCCCAGGAGCAGCTCTCCGCGCTGGTCGTCGCCATCGCGCAGATCAACGCCTGGAACCGGATCTGTGTCGTGAGCCGGAAGAGCCCCGGCTCCGCCTGAAAACGGGAGGACGGCGGCACGCGGGGCGAATAGTCTTCCTCCATCACGGAAGGAGGAGGCCATGAGACGCACCAGGATCCGCAAGCCGCTCCGCACCCGCCGTCCCGCCGCCGATCTCGACCTGCGCACCCCCTCCGGCCGGTCGCTTCCTTACTGAGACCCGCGTGACAGCGGAGGCTTTACGCCGGTTTTACCGAGTCTCCGATATCTATTCCGACAAGGTCACGGAACCATCACGGTCGGGGGGTAATGAACATGGTCACGGTGGTGCCGTCGCTCGCCAAGGTCAGGGACATCAGGACCGCGCTGCGCCGAAGGCCCAGGAGGGACAGAGGGGACAGGAAGATCGTCGACCTCAGGGCCTACACGGGCGGGAACGTCATCCGGTTCCCGAGGACGTCCGGACCGACGTCGGCCGCCTGATCCGGTCCGTCACAGCGATCCCACGGCCCGCCCGGCATTCCCGCCGGGCGGGCCGCGTGCGTCACGTCCATCGCCGTGATGCCGAATAGGGATGGAACCCGCCGGAACCCGCCCCCACCGCCTAGCATGCACAGGCAGCATGATCGTTCTGGTGACGGCGGAGGCGATGTTGTCACGGGTGTGGAAGCCGGCTCGCATCGCGCTCGCCGCCGTGCTGGTCGCCGTGGGCTCCTGCGCGAGCGACGGCGGTGAGATCGCCCGGAAGGAGTGGGCCGAACTGTATTCGGCCTACGGAGTCGCCCTGGCCGTCGCTCATCCGGATTACGGGGCCGGCCCTCTGTCCGATTTCACCCGGGAGGACAACACGCTGCCCACCGAGGCACCCGGCACGATCCCGATCGACCTCGTCCCCCTCCCGGCCCACCTTGCGACCGCCCCACGGAAGGTGGCTCTCGATCCGGCCGTCGGCGGCAACGTCGACGTGGTGACCATCCCGGACACCGCCGCCACCGAGGTGTTGCGGAAGGGGTACCTGGAGGGGACGGGACGGCCGCTCCGGCAGCGCCGCAAGGTCGAGCGCTTTCTGGCCGGTCTCGCCGGAGCGGTGTCCGCGGCGCGACTGGGCGACCTGTCCATCGGCGTCGCTCTCGTCGTCGAACTGAAGGAGCCCCTGACCTATGCGGAGATCGAGGCGAGCGGCTTGGAGGGCGACAGAGTGCTGTTCCCGGCCCTCGGACCGGCGCATCTCCCGCTGTCGTGGTCGGAGGACAACTGCCAGCCGCTCCACACGGCGGCCTGCGAGGGAGGAACGGACCCGGTCGAGCAGTTCCGCGCGTGGCTGCGGGGTCTCGGCCCCTTGC
Source organism: Microbispora sp. ZYX-F-249 (assembly GCF_039649665.1). NCBI lineage: Bacteria > Bacillati > Actinomycetota > Actinomycetes > Streptosporangiales > Streptosporangiaceae > Microbispora > Microbispora maris. Next base: position 108,752 of record NZ_JBDJAW010000008.1, read on the forward strand.
AGCGCAAGGCGCTGACCAGGAAGGCCTTCGACCTGACGGCGATGCGGAGCACGGCCGACGCCGGGCTGATCTCCGGGGTGATGGTCGACTGGACGCCCCCCGCCGACGCGCTGAAGATGGTGCGCGATCCTCACGTTCGCGCCGCCTACCTCATGGGTGTGGTCCAGATGCAGATCATTCCCTGAGCCCGCCGCAGGCTATCCCTTATCTGATTGAATGGCGCCTTATGAGTGATCTGTCCGCGACGGCGCGGACCCGGCACCGCCGCCTGCGGGAACAGGGCCGCACCGGCCGGGAGGCCCTGTTCGAAGTGCTCCGGGCCGGGTTCGTCTGCCACCTCGGCGTCGTCGTGGACGGCGACCCCATGGTCGTGCCGACGGTGTACGGCTTCGACGACGCCCATCTGTACGTGCACGGCTCGGTGGCCAGCCGCAGCCTCACCCGCGACACGACGGTCTGCGTGACGATCACCCATGTCGACGGCCTCGTGCTGGCCCGGTCGGTCTTCGAGCACGGCGTCAACTACCGCAGCGCGATGATCTACGGCGTGCCGCGCGTGCTGGAGGACGACGAGAAACTCGCCGCCCTGCGGTGCCTGACCGAGCACGTCGCTCCGGGCCAGTGGGACCACGCCCGGCAGCCGAACCGCAAGGAACTGGCCGCGACGACCATCCTCGCGATCCCCCTCGACGAGGCGTCGGTCAAGGTGCGCGAGGGCCACCCGGACGACGCGGACGACCCGCACGACGTGTGGGCGGGCGTTCTGCCGCTCACCCCGTCGTGGCAGGCCCCCGTGACCGACCCGCGGGCCGCCGCCCACCCCGTCCCGCCGCACATCCTGGCCCGCACGGGCATGCCGTACTGACCGAGGGGGCCCTCAGCGCGCGCCCGGCTTCAGGCGGACACCGCCGTCGACGGTCAGCACGGTGCCCGTCGCGTAGCCCGTCTCGATCAGGTAGGTGATCGCGTTCGCCACTTCGGCGGGAGCGCCGACGCGGCCGACCGTGGTGGCGGCGGCGAACGCGTCGAGTGTGCCCTGCCGGTCGTCCCCCAGCCCGTCCCACCACTCTGTGTCGATCACGCCGGGCGACACCGCGTTGACCCGGACCGGGGCGAACTCCACGGCCAGGCCGGGGATCATCGACTCGATCGCGCCGTTCACGGCCGCGAGCCCGGCCACCCCGGCCATCGCGCTGTTCGCACTGGCCGCCGCGACGAACGTCAGCGACCCGTCCCGCCGCAGCGCCGGGAGCGCGGCCTGGGCGGTGACCACATGCGCGATCAGTTTGTCGTCCAGGGCCCGGCGCAGGTCGTCGGGCGACAGCGACAGGAACGGCCCCCCGCCCTTCCGGCCGGACACGTTGATCACGACGTGGTCCACCGGGCCCACCTCGGCGAACAGATTCCGCATCGCCTCCGGGTCACGGGCGTCGGCCGCCACGGCGGAGCCCCGCTCCCCGATCTGCTTGACCGCCCGCTCCAGCCGTTCCGGCGTACGGCCGGTGACGACGACATCGCGGCCCGTCGCGGCCAGCCGTACGGCGGCGGCCAGGCCGATGCCGCTCGCACCTCCGACGATCACCACGCGTTCGTTCACGGACTTCTCCTCATTACGAGACATCATGCCTCGTAACATTAAAACGAGGCACGATGTCTTGTAAAGTGGCGGGCATGGTGGGCAGACCTCGCAGCGAGGAGGCGCGCCGGGCGATCCTCCGGGCCGCCCTGCGGCTGTGCGAGCGCGACGGCTATCCGAACGTGACGCTCAAGGGCGTCGCCGAGGAGGCGGGCACCGGCAGGCAGACGCTCTACCGGTGGTGGGACACCAAGGCCGACCTGTTGCTGGAGGCGATGACCGACCTCGTCGCGGGCGCCCGGGCGCCGTCCGAGGACGACCTGGAGACATTCCTCAGCGACACCTTCGCGCTGGCCGACGGGGTCGTCGGCAGCGTGGTGGCCGGCCTCATGGCAGAGGCCCAGAGCGACCCCGCCTTGAGCGATCGGCTGCGCGAGCGGCTGATCGGTCCACGGCGTGCCGCCCTGCGGGGAGTGCTGGAACGGATGCCGCCACCCCCCGGCGCGGACCTGGACCTGCTGGTGGACATGGTCTTTGGGGTCATGTGGTATCGGCTGCTCAACCGGCACGCCCCGCTCGACGCCGCCGCGGCGCGGGACATCGCGGCGCTCGTACGCCGGATCGGATGAGCACACGGTCCACTGGGCAACATGGAGGTTGACCGGACGATCTTTCTCGCCGACGCTGCTTGGGGAGACGCCCGTCCCCCTTCCCCCGCCAGCAAGGGAGCGTCCATGCCCCACATCGACCTCGGATCCGACGCCCCGGGGATCCGCGGCCTGTTCGCCTTCCGCCCCGAGACCGCCCTGCCGCTGAACGCGCTCGCCGAGGTGCTGCTGCGCGGCGACAGCACTCTTTCCCGGGGCGAGCGCGAGTTGATCGCGGCGTACGTGTCGTCGCTCAACGAGTGCCGATACTGCTTCTCCTCCCACGCCGCGTACGCCGCCGCCCAGTTGCCCGAGGGGATGACGCTGGTCGAGCAGGTGCGCACCGACCTCGGCTCCGCACCGGTCACGCCCAAGATGCGGGCCCTGCTGCGCATCGCGGCCTCCGTGCAGCGCGGCGGCAGGGAGGTGAGCGAGGAGCAGATCGTCGCGGCCCGCGCCGAGGACGCGACCGACCTGGAGATCCACGACACCGTGCTCATCGCCGCCGCCTTCTGCATGTTCAACCGGTACGTCGACGGCCTGGCCACGATCGCGCCCGACGACCCCGAGTCGTACGCCGCCCGGGCCAAGGGGATCGTCGCCAACGGCTACCTGGCGCTCTTCGCCGAGATGCAGGCCGCCGCCGGGCGGTCCTGACCGTCCCTTCCGCAGCTCCCGATCGCACCTCCCCCGTCACGTCCTCGTCCGGAGAAAGGTGTTTCATGGCTCGGACCCTGCCGCTTCCCGCCTCCCCGTCCCTCTCGCGCTCCGACGGCGTGCCCCGGCGCCGTGGCCTGATCGTCGTCCTCAGCGTGCTCGCCGGCGCGCTCATCGCCGCCCTCTGGTCGTTCCGGTTCGTGGACAGCGTGATCGGCGACAACGTCGCCAACACGCTGCTCGGATACGACGCCAAGCACACGGCCATCGGAGGGCTCGTCGCGGGCACCGTCTTCGCGTTCGTCTCGGGCCTGGCCGGGACGTTCACCGCGTGCAACATCGCCGTGTTCAGCGCGATCGCACCCATGGCCGACTCCACGGACGCCGGCGGCCGGCTCAGGGCGGCGCTGCGCCCGCTCAGCAGGCTCGCGCTCGGCATGGTCGTCGTCTCCGCGGTGTACGGCGCGGTGGGCGCCCTGCTCGGCGAGCGGCTGCCCCAGTTGTCCACCGCGCAGGCGGCCTCCGGCCTGCCACCCCGGCTGATCCAGGCGTCCGTGACATTCGGGCTGATCGGCCTGGCCTTCGTCTACCTCGGCCTGGCGGCCCTGCGTGTCGTACCGGATCCCTTCGCCCGCGTGTCCACCCGCTTCCCGCACGCGCGGCTCGTGGTGGTCGGCGCGTTGATCGGCGGCTTCCTCGTGGGCCGTCCGTTCCCGCTGTTCCACAAGCTGTTCGAGTACGCGGCGCAGACACGCAACCCGTTCTACGGGGCGGCCGTGTTCGTCCTGCAGTCGCTCGGCAACATCACCCTCATGGCCCTGCTCTTCGTCGTGCTGGTCTACGCGACCAGGGGCCGTTTCACGCGATGGCTCACGGCGGCTCCGGCGCGGGTCGCGACGGTCACCGCCGTGGCCTTCCTCGTCGTCGGCGCCTTCACGTTCCTCTACTGGGACGTACGGCTGCCCGCGATGTTCGGGTACGGCTGGTTCCCCACCGCCTCCTGGTAGCGCTTACAGCCCGAGCGCCTGTTCGGCGAGCCTGGTGCCCTCCAACCGCGCGGTGATCTTGGCGAACGCCGTCTCCCGCGATGTCGAGGCGTCGTCGGCGAACGGCGCGAAACCGCAGTCGTCACAGGTGCCGAGCCGCTCGGGCGGCAGGTGCCGGGCCGCCTCCAGAACGCGGTCGCGCACCTGCTCGGCCGTCTCCACCACGGGATCGATCGGGTCGGTCACTCCCACGAAGATCCGCGCCTCGGCCGGGAGCGTTTCCGCGATCACGCGGAGCACCCGCTCCCGGTCGGGCTCGCTCGCGAGCTGGACGTAGAAGCCGCCCACCCGGAGCCGGAAGAGCGTGGGGAGCAGCAGGGCGTAATCGACGTCGGCGCTGTGCGTGGAGTCCAGGTCGCCGCCGGGGCAGGTGTGCACGCCGATCCGGGCGCGCTCGGCCGCGGTGAAGCGCTCGAGCACCCGGTTGTTCAGGGCGACGAAGGCGTCCAGCAGGCCGCCCGAGGGGTCGAGCTTGAGCGACAGACGACCCTCGGTGAAGTCCAGTTGCACCATGTGGGCTCCCGCGTCGAGGCACCTGCGGATGTCCGCCTCGGCCTCGTCGACCAGGTCGTCGAGGAAGACCTCGCGGGGATAGCCGTCGACCCCCTCTGCAGGGTACAGCAGGCTCAGCGCGGAGGGCGCGATGACGGCCTGCTTGACCGGCAGGTCCGTGTGCCGACGGGCCGTCCGCAGGTACGCGTCGGCGTGGGTCGCGTAGCGGAACGGCCCTCCGGTGAGCCGCGGCAGCTGACGCGTGTGCCCGTCGGCGAACGGGATGACCGCACCGTCCGGCGCGAGCGTGCCGAGCCCGGCAACCGGGTAGGTGGCGAAGCTCGGCTTGGCCTGCTCACCGTCGACCAGGACCGGGCAACCGAGCCCCTGCAGCCTGCGGATGGTGTCGGCGGTCGCCTCCTCCTGCCGCTCGGCGAGTTCGTCGTCCTCGACCCGCCCTGCGGCGTGGTCGGCCAGGGCGGTCAGCAACGTCTCGGGACGGGGGATGCTGCCGATGGGTTCGGTGGGGATGCTCATGCGGTGAGCGTACGGTCACCCCATGTGTCCCATCAATGACAGAGTGGTAAGCGCAGCTACCACAAGCGCTCCGCCTCGGCCTCGTGACGCTCCGCCGCGTGCGAGCGCGACCACCACCGGCGATCACGGCCGGATCGGCGGCGTGCCACCGCAGGTAGTCGTCCTGGACGGCGTCCTCGGCCTCGGCGGCGGAGCCGAGAAGCCGGTAGGCGAGCCCGAACAATCGGGCTCTGTGCTCGACGAACTCCTCGGTGGGCTCCCTTGTCACATCCGCCACTTCAGGACCGAGCCGATGCGGCAGGATGGGACCGTGACGCCTTCCCCAGCGGTCGTACAGCCCGACCGGGATCTCCTCGAGGAGATCCTCGACGAGCTGGACATCGAGCACACCATAGACGCCGAGGGCGATCTGGCGATCTCCACCGCCCATCTCACGATCTTCTTCCTGTTCGGCAGGGAAGGAGATCTCTTCACCGTACGCACCTTCTACGACAGGCCGCACTCGGTGGACGACAAACCGATGCTGCTCACGGCGCTCAACGAGTGGAACGCCGACACGATGTGGCCGAAGGTGTACACGTTCACCCAGGACAACGGCGACATCCGCCTCGTCGGCGACTCGCAGGTCTACATCGGGGCCGGCGTGACCAGGGAACACCTGACCACGATGGTGGCCCACTGGGTCAGGTTCTCGATCAAGTTCTACCGCTGGCTCACCGACCGGCTCGCCTTCGAGACCGACTGAGCGGGCCGGCTGAGCGGACCGACTGAGCGGGCCGGCTGATCGAGCGTCCGGCGGCCCGGCCGGACGCCGGGCCGCCGGACGGAGTCAGCCGCGGCTCAGGGCCTCGCGCAGCTCGGCGGCGGTGAGCCGCGGACCGTAGGCGGCCTTGTCCCGCTGGAACCGCCGTCCCTCCGCGAGCGGGCCGGCGTCGACCACGTCGAAGCCGAAGGAGTCGATCAGCTCGGCGACCGCCTTCTTGGCCTCGGCGTCGTCGCCCGCGATGGGCAGCGCCCGCCGGTTCTCGGTGCCGGCGGCCTGCCCGTGCTCGGCGAGATGGACGTAGTTGATGGCGTTGAACGCCTTCACGACCCGCGACCCCGGCAGGTGCGCCGCGAGCAGCTCGGTGTCGGTGGTCTCCCCCGCGTCCAGCTCGGGGAAGTGACCGTCCCGCTCGAAGTAGTAGTTGTTCGTGTCGATCACGATCTTGCCGTCCAGCGGCTCGACCGGCACCTCGCGATACCGCCCGAAGGGGATCGTGACGACCACGATGTCCCCCGCCGCCGCGGCCTCGGCCGCGGTGGCGGCGCGTGCGTCCGGGCCCAGCCGGGCGACGAGTTCGGAGAGCGTCTGCGGCCCGCGGGAGTTGCTCAGCACCACCGAGTGCCCGGCGTCGACCGCCAGCTTCGCGAGGGTGCCGCCGATCTTCCCGCTGCCGATGAATCCGATGACCATGGCTGCGGCAACACGCCCGCCCCCCGCTCTCATTCCCCCGGTCTCACTCCCCCGGGGGCCTGTCCTCCAGGACGACGACGGCGCGTTCCAGCAGGTCCCGCAGCAGGCCGGCCTCGTCGGGCGTGAAGGCGTCGACGAGCCGGCGCTCCACGGCCACGGCCGCGGCGTCGGCCTTGCGCAGCAACGCCTGCCCGGCGCGGGTGAGGCGGGTCACGAGCACCTGGGCGTGGTCGCTGGAGGGACGCCGCTCCACCAGCCCGCGCGACTCCAGCGTCTTGAGCACGGTCGTCATGCTCTGCGGGGTCACCGCGCAGTACCGCGCCAGCTTGGCCCCCGAGACGCCCGGCGCGAGCGACAGCGCGTACATCGCGGCGTACTGCGGGACGGTCAGGCCGAACGGCCGCAGCACGCGGGTCTTCTCCGCGATGAGCGCCTGCTCGGCGCGCTTGATGGCGTTGCCCGGCCGCCACGCCACCGCGTCGGCGATCCTCTCCTCGGCTCCCATCCACGCTCCCCCGGCCACCAGGGTCCTGACTTGCGGACCTTATCACCGGTTTGACAACCCTTCCCCTATACATCCATGCTCTGATAACCATCAGAGCTTTTATGGTTGTCAAGCTTCGGATGGTAGTGATGTCCCCGCGATACTCCGGTCCGGCCCGCCGGGCGCCCACCCTCGCCGTGATCTGCGCCGCCGTGCTGCTCGTCCCGGTGACCGCCACGGGCACCGCCGAGGCGCTCGGCGACATCGGTGCGGACCTGCACGCCGGGCTGGACGCCACACAGTGGGTGATCAACGCCTTCTTCCTCACCTTCGCCGCGTTCATGGCGGGCACCGGGGCGCTGGCCGACCGGGTCGGCCGGCGCCGGATGTTCGCCCTCGGCGCCGGCGTGTTCACGGCGTCGATGCTCCTGGCCGCCGCCGCCCCGGACGTCGGCGTTCTGATCGCCGCCAGGGCGCTGGCGGGCGTGGGCGCCGCCGCGGCCTCCACCGGCGGCACCGCCCTGCTCGCGCACGCCTATCCGGCTGGCCCCGGCAGGACCAGGGCGTTCGCCTGGTTCGGCACGACACTCGGCCTGGGACTGGCCTTCGGTCCGGTGATCGCGGGGACGCTGGTCGGCGCCGCCGGGTGGCGCGGCCTATTCGCCGCCGCCGCGGTGGCGCTGCTCCCGGTCCTGCCACTGAGCGCGTTGCTTGAGGAGTCGCGGGCGGTCCCCGGCGGACCCATGGACTGGGGCGGCGCGGCGGCCTTCACCCTCGCGCTCGCCGCCTTCACCGTCGGCGTGATCGAGGGCCCCACGCTCGGCTGGACGCACCCCGTGGTGGCGGCCGCCTTCGCGGCCTGCGCGATCCTGGGCGCGGCCTTCGCCATGGCCGAACGGCGCCACCCCGCGCCGCTGGTGGACCTGTCGCTGCTGACCCACCCCCGGTTCGCGGCGATCGCGTCCATACCGTTCCTGCTGGCCTTCGGCTTCGTCGCGCTGACGATCGTGCTCCCGCCGTACCTGATGGCCACCTCCGGCTACTCGGCCCGGCAGGCGGGGCTGACGCTGATGCTCCTGACCGGGCCGACGCTGGTCATGCCGCCCGTCACCGGCGTCCTGGCCCGCCGCGTGCCGCAGCGCGCCCTCCTCGTGGCCACGCTGCTGCTGGCCGCCGCCGGGACCGCGCTGCTGGCCGCGGTCCCCGCCGGAGCGGGCCCGGCGCGGCTCGCCGCGCCGCTGCTGCTGATCGGGGCGGGGTTCGGCCTGTCACTGGCCGTGGTCGACGGCGCGGCCGTCTCCTCCGTCGAGCCCGCGCGGGCCGGAATGGCGGCCGGGCTGTTCAACACCGCCCGGATCACCGGCGAGGTCGTCGCCGTCGCCGTGCTCGGCGCGGTGCTGTCCACGCTCACCCGGGCGAGCCTGACCGGCCGGTACGGCGAGGCGCGGGCGGCCCTGGCGACCTCGCGCCTGCTGCAGGGCGACATCGCGGGCGCCGTTCCGGCGGGAGCGGGGCGGCTCGAGTTCGCCCGCCTCGCGAGCGCCGGGTACGCGGACGCGCTGCACACCGCCCTGTGGCTGCTGACCCTGCTGTCCCTGGCCGGCGCGCTCGCCGTCGGCCTCCTGATGTCCGTGCGCGAACCCGCGCGGGTCACCTCCTGAAAGGAACGATCATGCCCGTCGTCACCGTCGGCTCCAGCACCGTCGACTATCTCGTCACCGGAACCGGCCCCGGCCTCGTGCTGGTGCACGGCACCGGCGCCACCGGCGAGACCAACTGGGCTCCCCTCATCGAGGCCGTCGCGGACCGCTTCACCGTGGTCGCCCCCGACCTGCCGGGCTCGGGCGCCACGGTCGACGGGGGCGGCCCGATCCACATGGAGGACCTGGTCGCCCAGGTGCTCGGTGCCGCCGCGCACGCCGGCCTGGAGCGCTTCCATCTGGCCGGCCATTCGCTGGGCGCCGTCGTGGCGCTGGCGGCGGCCGGCACCCGGCCGGACAGGGTGCTGTCACTGACCGCGCATGCCGGATGGGCCAGGACCGACCCGTGGATGGCCTTCCAGATGGACCTGTGGATCCGCCTGGTGCGCACCGACAGGGCACTGCTGGCCCGGCTGCTCCAGGTCACCGCGATGGGCGACGCCACGCTGCGCGCCCGCTCGGCGGACGACTTCGAGCAGGCCGCCGCCGCCTTCACCGCCTCCCTCGACGGCGCGGAGGACGGCTTCGCCCGGCAGGCGCGTGCCGACATCACGGTGGACATCACGGAGCTGCTGCCCCGGGTGACCGCCCCGACGCTGATCGTCTCCAGCGCCGGCGATCGCATCGTGCCACCGCACCACCAGCGTGAGCTCGCCCGGCTCATCCCGCACGCCGAGCTCGTGACCGTCCCCGGCGGTCACGGCCTGCCCTTCGAGGACCCCGCCGCGTTCACCGCCGTCATCATCGAGCACCTGGACCGCGTCACCGCGACGGTCTGAAGAAACACGAAGGGGGCCGGCGCACTCGCCGGCCCCCAACCGAAGGTGCGGCATCCCGACGCAACTGGACGCATCTGCCGGTACCTCGTTTTTCGTCAGCAATTGCGTCGCCCAATTTCCATCTGACCCTGGTGCGCGAAGGCGCGGGTGGCACCGCGCAGGCTGCAGGCAGGGAGTTTCTCTGGCCACATGGGGGGCATGCAGCCCCGTGGCCCTGGCGATTCGGCATTGAAGACGATGTGTGGCGGCGACTGATAATGCTTGTACGCACAGCCTCCATTCCGAGGTGGACCGTTTGCGACCGTGCGGGCCTCATCCCGTCGGCCGCGAGCAAGCACTCCACCGGCTCCCCTGATGGCCGGAGCGCCGAGGTCGCAGACAGCAGGAGTTCGAGCTGGGCAAGGCCCAGCGGCAGGAAGAGTACGAGCGCGCCCGGCGCGAGGCGGAGCTTGAACAACGGCGCGCATGCTATGTGGCGTTGAACATCGCCATCAGAAGGCATCGCGCGGCCATCGTCGACTTCCTGCACGCGCTGCGGCAGGGGAAGGTCGGCGACGACGTACGGGACGAACTCGAAGACTCCCGGCGTTTATACATCGAACGGCACGCGGAAGCGCAGATGACAGCTCCCGGCAATGTCCTCGCCGCCGCCGGAGCCTTGAGAGAACATCTGAGCGCCTGGTTCGGCATGGCCAAGCGGCTGGATTCCGGAGCCGCGAAGGACGGCGAATCCGTGGAGGAGGCCTTCGCGCACGGCGAGGATTTCTGGCATCACAACAAACGCCTCCGGTCCATCATGCGCGCCGACTTGGGAATCCCCGAAGACCCGGACGACACCGACGAATAGGCCGAATCGCTACACCATGGTCGCTCGCTGAAGCACTCGAAATCGTCCGCGCGGCCGCGACGGTCTGAAGAACCACGAAGGGGGCCGGCGCACTCGCCGGCCCCCTTCGCTCACGGGGCGTTCAGACAGCGGTTCAGCTGCAGCCGCTGGTGCTGCCGCAGCCCTCGCAGACGTAGCAGCTGCCCGCGGGCCGCATCTTGGTGCCGCAGGTCATGCACAGCGGCGCGTCGGCCGTACGGCCCTGGTGGCTCTCCAGCGAGGCGCCGGCCCGGCGCGGCTCGGGCACCGCGACCGGCGCGGGCTGCCCGGCGGCCGGCCCCTCGGCGGGCTTGGCCTCGATCGGCGCCGGCTGGCCGTTCTCGATGGGCGCCGACTGGGCCAGGGCGGCGGTGTCGACGTCCTGCAGTGCGGCCGGGTCCTCCCCGCGCTGCTGCGCGGCCCGCTCGGAGGCGGAGAAGATGCCCAGCGCCGCCCGGTCCTCGTACGGCAGGTAGTCGAGCGCGAGCCGCCGGAAGATGTAGTCCATCACGGACTGCGCCATCCGGACATCGGGGTCGTCGGTCATGCCGGCCGGCTCGAACCGCATGTTGACGAACTTCTGCACGTACGTGTCCAGCGGCACGCCGTACTGGAGGCCGATCGAGATCGCCACGGAGAAGGCGTCCATCACGCCCGCGAGGGTGGAGCCCTGCTTGGACATCTTGAGGAAGACCTCGCCCAGGCCGTCGTCGGGGTAGGACGAGGCGGTCATGTAGCCCTTGGCGCCGCCGACCGTGAAGCGGGTGGTGATGCTGGGCCGCTGGTTCGGCATCCGCCGCCGGGTCGGCCGCGCGACCTCGACGACCTGGACGACCGGCTCCTGCTCCGCGGTCTCCTGGGAGGCCTCCTCCGGGGTCTTCTTGGCGACCGACAGCGGCTGCCCGACCTTGCAGTTGTCGCGGTAGACGGCCAGGGCCTTGAGTCCGAGCTTCCAGCCCTGCAGGTAGACCTCCTCGATGTCGTCCACGGTGGCCGACTCGGGCAGGTTCACGGTCTTGGAGATCGCACCGGACAGGAACGGCTGGACGGCCGCCATCATCCGGACGTGGCCCATCGGGGCGATGGCCCGCTCGCCCATCGCGCAGTCGAACACCTCGTAGTGCTCCGGCCGCAGGCCGGGGGCGTCCACGACGTGGCCGTGCTCGGCGATGTACTCGACGATGGCCTCGACCTGCTCCTCGAGGTAGCCGAGCCGGCGCAGCGCCCGCGGGATCGTCTGGTTGACGATCTGCATCGAGCCGCCGCCGACGAGCTTCTTGAACTTGACCAGCGCCAGGTCGGGCTCGATGCCGGTGGTGTCGCAGTCCATCATCAGGCCGATGGTGCCGGTCGGGGCGAGCAGCGACGCCTGGGCGTTGCGGTAGCCGTTCTTCTCGCCGAGCCGCAGGCACTCCTGCCACTGCCGGGTGGCCTCGGCGTGCAGGGCCTTGTCCATGTCCTCGAGCGTGCGCAGGTCGTCGTTGGCCGCGGCGTGCTTGCGCATGACCCGCTTGTGCGGCTCGGCGTTGCGCTGGTAGCCGTCGTACGGGCCGACGATCCCGGCCATCTCGGCGGAGCGGCGGTAGGACACGGCGGTCATCAGCGAGGTGATCCCGGCCGCGATGGCCCGGCCGCCGTCGGAGTCGTACGCGTGGCCGGTCGCCATCAGCAGCGCGCCGAGGTTGGCGTAGCCGATGCCGAGCTGGCGGTAGGCCCGGGTGGTCTCGGCGATCTTCTGCGTCGGGAAGTCGGCGAAGGTGATCGAGATGTCCATCGCGGTGATGATCAGCTCGGTGACCTTGACGAAGTTCGCGACGTCGAAGCTGTCGTCGTCGCGCAGGAACTTCAGCAGGTTGATCGACGCGAGGTTGCACGAGGAGTTGTCCAGGTGGACGTACTCCGAGCAGGGGTTGCTGGCCGTGATGCGCCCGGTCTCGGGGCAGGTGTGCCAGTCGTTGATCGTGTCGTCGTACTGCACGCCGGGGTCGGCGCACTCCCAGGCGGCCTGGGCCATCTTGCGGAACAGCGAGCGGGCCTCGACCTCCTCGATGACCTCGCCGGTCAGCCGGGCCCGCAGGCCGAACTTCCCGCCGGCCTCGACGGAGCGCATGAACTCGTCGGAGACCCGCACCGAGTTGTTGGCGTTCTGGTACTGGACGGACACGATGTCCTTGCCGCCGAGGTCCATGTCGAACCCGGCGTCGCGCAGCGCGCGGATCTTGTCCTCCTCGCGCGCCTTGGTCTCGATGAACTCCTCGATGTCGGGGTGGTCCACGTCGAGGACGACCATCTTGGCCGCCCTGCGGGTGGCGCCGCCCGACTTGATGGTGCCGGCGGAGGCGTCGGCGCCGCGCATGAATGAGACCGGGCCGCTGGCCGTGCCGCCGCTGGACAGCAGCTCCTTGGACGAGCGGATGCGGGAGAGGTTGACCCCGGAGCCGGAGCCGCCCTTGAAGATGACGCCCTCTTCCTTGTACCAGTCGAGGATCGACTCCATCGTGTCGTCCACGGCCAGGATGAAGCAGGCGCTCACCTGCTGGGGCGAGCGGGTGCCGACGTTGAACCACACCGGCGAGTTGAAGCTGAAGATCTGATGGATCAGCGCGTGCTTGAGCTCGTGGTCGAAGATCTCGGCGTCCTCTTCCGAGGCGAAGTAGCCGTTCTCCAGGCCGGTCCTGGTGTAGACGCCCACCACCCGGTCGACGAGCTGCTTGAGGCTCGACTCACGCTGCGGGGTGCCCACCGCCCCGCGGAAGTACTTGGTGGTGACGATGTTGGCCGCGTTGACCGACCAGAAGTCGGGGAACTCGACGCCGTGCTGCTCGAAGTTGACCGAGCCGTCCCGCCAGTTCGTCATCACGACGTCGCGCCGCTCCCAGCGGACCTCGTCGTACGGGTGGACGCCCGGGGTGGTGAAGACGCGCTTCATCTTCAGGCCCTTGCGCGGGCGCTTGCCCCCCCGGCCCCCCGTACCCGATACGGTGCCGCTCACGGTCTCCGTCATGACTTCCCCCTCCCAGGGCCCGATGGAGCCCCTTCTCCGGACCACGCTCGTTACAACCACATCGTCGCGCCGCGCCGTCGCGCGCCGCCGTCCGCCTCGTCCCGGTCCCCCGGAAGGCGCCTACTCCTCGCCCGCCGGGCCGTGTGCCGCGCGGAGCCGCTCGATCTCCGCCTCGAAGTCCGCCAGCGTCTCGAAGCTGCGGTAGACCGACGCGAAGCGCAGGTAGGCCACCTCGTCGAGGTCGCGGAGCGGACCGAGGATGGCCAGGCCCACCTCGTGGGAGGCGATCTCGGCCGCACCCGTGCCCCGGATGCTCTCCTCGACCCGCTGCCCGAGCTGGGCGAGGGAGTCCTCGCTGACCGGGCGTCCCTGGCAGGCCCGCCGCACGCCGGCGACGACCTTCTCCCGGGAGAACGGCTCGGTGACCCCGCTGCGCTTGCTCACCATCAGCAGGACGGTCTCCTGGGTGGTGAACCTGCGCCCGCATTCGGGACAGGTGCGCCGGCGACGGATCGCGGCCCCGTCCTCGGCGGCGCGGCTGTCCACGACTCGCGTGTCGGGGTTGCGACAGAACGGACAGTGCACTCCATCGCCTCCCTGAACGCCCATCCCGAACACAAGGTGTGGTGAACTTACACCGGTGTGACTACTAGATGTTGTGGTCCAACCGTAGAAGTGCCCGACCTTGAACGCAAGTCGAACCGGCCTTGGGAGGGGAAGTGCCTGTTCGGCGCGCGTGTCGCACCTCGGGTCACGGCGGCATCACCTGCCCCGCCGATCGCGAAATAGGCCCTTTACGGCGCCTTTCCCCGCCGATTTCCGCAGGGCCTCTGACCTGGACGTACATCGGCCCTGGAAGATCGGGTAAATCGAACACGGGATCGATCGAACTCCCGTACGATGAGGGAGACGGCGAGATCGGCGATTTCGCTGGATATCGAACAATTGTTTGACGGTGATCTTGAATCGCGGTACGGTCGCTCTGTGCGACATGAGGAACACGGATTGAGAGGTGGCATCGTGGGTGACCGAAGTGAGCAAGCGGATGGCGTCAGCGACCTCGCGGTTCGCAGGCGCGACTCGCTTGGCCTCACCCCCAGGCAGCGGAAGATCCTCGAGGTGATCCGCGACTCGGTCCAGCAGCGCGGCTATCCGCCGTCCATGCGGGAGATCGGGGAGGCAGTCCAGCTGACGAGCACCTCCAGCGTGTCGCACCAGCTCACGGCGCTCCAGCGTAAGGGCTACCTCCGGCGTGACCCGCACCGCCCCCGGGCCCTGGAGGTCCGGCTGCCCGGAGAGCCGGTGCTGTGGGTGGATCCGGACGCCACCACCGAGGAGGAGGCCGGGTTCAACCGCCCGACGGCCGCGTACGTGCCGCTGGTCGGCCGCATCGCCGCCGGCGGTCCCATCCTCGCCGAGCAGAGCATCGAGGACGTGTTCGCACTGCCCAAGCAGCTCGTGGGCGAGGGCACGCTGTTTCTGCTCCAGGTCTCCGGCGACTCGATGATCGAGGCCGCCATCGCCGACGGCGACTGGGTCGTGGTGCGGCAGCAGCCGGTCGCCGACAACGGTGACATCGTGGCCGCCATGATCGACGGCGAGGCCACCGTGAAGACGTTCAAGCGCAAGGACGGGCACGTGTGGCTGGTGCCCCACAACCCCAACTACGAGCCGATCCCCGGTGACGAGGCGACCGTGCTCGGCAAGGTCACGGCCGTCCTGCGCAAGCTGTAGCGGCCGCCGGCGCCCCGCGGCACGACGCACCGCGGGGCGCGACGACCACCTTTCCGGCGGCCACTAATCGGCAATTAGGGTGAGTCGGGTGAATCTCGACTCGCTGTCCCTGGATGCGGCCCGCCGCCGTGACGGAATCAAATGGGCTCACGCCGCGTCCGGCGTCATCCCCGCCTGGGTCGCCGACATGGACTTCCCCGTGCCCGAGGCGGTCACGGAGGCCATCGCGAGACGCGCGGCCGCGGACCTCGGCTATCCCGCCTGGCTCGACGAGCCGACCGCCGGTCCCCTGGCGGAGGCGTTCGCCGAGCGCATGGAGGCGCGGCACGGCTGGCGAGCCGATCCGGCCCACGTGCGGTCCTACACCGACCTCAACCAGGCCCTCCAGGTGCTGCTGCACGTCATGACCGGCCCCGGCGACGCCGTGGCGCTGCACGTGCCGGCCTACGACCCCTTCCTCGCCACGATCACCGGGATGAACCGCCGCCTGGTGCCCATGCCGCTGACGGCCGACGGCCGGTTCGAGGTCCCCGGCGAGCCCGTCCGGGTGCTCCTGCTGGTCAACCCGCAGAACCCGTCGGGCCGCTCGTTCACCCGTGCGGAGCTCGAGGCGGTCGCCGCGTACGCCGACCGGCACGGCACGCTGGTTATCGCCGACGAGATCCACGCGGACCTGACGTACGCCCCGGCCCGGCACATCCCGTTCGCCACGATCCTCCCCGAGCGCACGGTCACCCTGACCTCCGCCAGCAAGGCCTTCAACATGGGCGGACTGCACTGCTCCGTGGCCCACATCGGCGCGAAGGACGTCAGGGACGCGCTCGGCCGCCAGCCCGCCCACATCTACGGGGCGCCCAGCGTCCTCGGCGTGGAGGCCACGGTGGCCGCGTGGCGGCACGGCGACGCGTGGCTGGAGGAGGTGCTGACGATCCTGGACCGCAACCGCAGGCGCATCGCCGAGCGGCTCCCGTCGGTCGGGTACCGCATGCCCGAGGCCACCTATCTCGCGTGGCTCGACTTCGGCGTGCCCGGCGCGGCGCACTTCCTCGAGCGGGAGGCCCGGGTCAAGCTCAACCCGGGCCCGAACTACGGAGGCGGCGACACCTTCGCCCGCCTCAACTTCGCGACGTCGGCGGCGATCCTGGAGGAGATCCTGGCCAGGATCGCCGCCGCGCTGGCGTGACGCGCCCGCTCAGCTCGCCGTGCAGCTGACCGAGGACGGGACGCCGTTGCTGCCGGACCAGCTGCCGTTGAAGCCGAACGTGGTCGAGGCGCCGGCCCCGAGCGCGCCGTTGTAGGACAGGTTGGTCACCGTGACGTTGGCGCCGCTCGCGCTGAGCGTGCCGTTCCAGAGCTGGCTGATGCTCTGGCCGTTCGGGAAGGCCCACTTCACGGTCCAGCCCGAGATGGCCGAGTTGCCGGCCTTCACCGTGACGTCACCCTGGAAGCCGCCGGGGTACTGGTTGGCGACCTTGTACGTGGCGGTGCAGGTCTTGCCGCCCTGAGACGACGGCGACGCCGACGGGGACACCGGAGGCGACACCGAGGGGGACGCGGACGGAGACACGGACGGCGACACGCTCGGCGAGACCTGCGGCGAGGGCGACACCGGCGGGTTGCCGCCCACGGGCGGGATGAGGTACGGCGAGATGATGCTCTGCTTGGCCTGGTCGACCGTGGCCCAGTCGTCCTTCAGGATGCCGCCCGTGTCACCCGAGTTGGGGTTCCACGACCAGTAGGTGAAGGACATGCCGTTCACTCCGGTGCCCATGTACTTCATGAGCTCCTGGAGCCAGACCTTGTCGATGTTGTTGGCCAGCGTGGTGCCGAACTCGCCGACCATGATCGGCGCGATGTTCTGCTTGTACAGGTAGCCCCAGTACTTGTCCCAGATGGCCGGCATGTTGGCCGGGTAGTTCGGGTCGTCGAACCAGTTCTGGTGGTAGACCGACGTGGCGTACTCGTGCGGCGAGTAGACGAGCCGGTTGGCCACGTTGAGCCGTACGGGGAACTGGCCGGCCTTGGTGAGGTTGCCGCCCCACCAGCCGCAGTCCTCGTCGTTGCTGGTGTCGTTGTCCCAGACGTTGGACAGGCCGCCGCTCGGGCAGCTCACGCCCTCCACGAAGATCAGCCAGTTGGGCTGCACGGACAGGATCGCGTTGCCCGCCCGCTCGGCCGCCAGGCGCCAGTCGCGCGCCTGGTCGCCGCAGCCCCAGCAGGAGCCGGTCGCGTTCGGGTTGGTGCCGTCCGCGTGCGGCTCGTTGTGCAGGTCCGCGCCGATGACGGTGGGGTTGCCGGCGTAGTGCTGGGCCAGCGACTTCCAGTTGCTGATCCAGGTCGACTCGGGGACGCCGGAGGTGTACCACAGCGCGGTCTGGCCCGCGCTGGTCGGCCGGTGCCGGTCGAGGATGATTCGCATGCCCTTCTGGCCCGCGTAGTCCACGACCTTGTCGAGGATCTGCAGCGGCGACAGGCCGATCAGGTCGGGGTTGGAGGCGGTGTTGACGCTCGTCGCCTGCGCGCCCGGCTTGAGCGCGTCGTCGGAGAACGGCACCCGCAGGGTGTTGTAGCCCAGGTTCGCCATGAGGTCGATCTGGCTCTTCCACGGGTTGTTCGCCCATAGCCCGTGGAAGGTCTTGTTGTCGGTCTCCATGCCGAACCAGTTGATGCCGGTCAGCCGGACCGTGGCGCCGGTGCTGTCGACGATCTTGT
The DNA here is from genome assembly GCF_039649665.1 of Microbispora sp. ZYX-F-249. Lineage (NCBI taxonomy): Bacteria > Bacillati > Actinomycetota > Actinomycetes > Streptosporangiales > Streptosporangiaceae > Microbispora > Microbispora maris. Next base: position 126,441 of record NZ_JBDJAW010000008.1, read on the forward strand.
TTCCGCTGGTGTGCAGGTAGCCGGTGCCCGTGCCGGCGGCGTTCGCCGGCGTACCGGTGACGACGAGAACGGTCGCCGCCATCGCGGCGGCGGTCGCCAGCCCGCCGATGATGCGTCTGTACAAGACGTGCCTCCCACGCGGGGCGCACGCCGACGGTGAGCCATACGGTCAGGCGCGCACCCCAGACCACCGCCGGAGCGGTGGTGGTCGCGGCATGCCCTGACCGCACGCCTACTTCTCTATGACTAGTTTGTGGCTCGGGCGTAATTTTGTCCGGTAGGTCGGCCGATCGTCAACGTCCCCGGGGGTCACCGCAGCGGCGGCACCTCCGGCGGAGTCGCCGCAGGCCGCTCCTCCAGCGCCGCCAGGGCCAGCTCCACCGCCCGCGCGAGCTGCGGATCCCGCCCGGCGACCAGGTCCTGCGGGGTCATGACGACCTCGACGTCCGGGTCGACGCCGTGGTTCTCGACGCCCCACCCCTCGCCTTCCAGCCAGAACGAGTACCGCGGCTGCGTGACGACGGTCCCGTCCACGAGCGAGTACCGCGAGTCGATGCCGATCACGCCGCCCCAGGTCCGCGTGCCCACGAGCGGCCCGATGCCGCGGTTCTTGATCCCGGCACTGACAATGTCCCCGTCCGATCCGGCGTACTCGTCGGTGACGGCCACGACGGGCCCGCGGGGCGCGTCCTCCGGGTAGCGCGCCGGCTCGTACCCCCGGGCCAGCGACCACCCGGTCACCCGCCGCTGCAGCTTCTCCAGCACCAGCTCGGACACGTGCCCGCCGCCGTTGTCACGCACGTCCACGACGAGCCCGTCGAAGCCCATCTCGGTGTGCAGGTCCCGGTGGAACTGCGCCCACCCGGCCGACATCATGTCCGGCACGTGCAGATAGCCGAGCCGCCCGCCCGACGCCTCACGCACGAACGCCCGCCGTCCGGCCACCCAGTCGTGGTAGCGCAGCTGCGTCTCGTCGGCGATGGGCGTGACGACGACCCGGCGGGTCTCGCCGCCGGAGCCGGGCTGGACGGTCAGCTCCACCGGCCGCTCCGCCGTACCGGACAGCAGTGCCAGCGGCCCGCGGACCGGGTCGACCGGGCGCCCGCCGACGGCCACGATCGCGTCGCCCTCCCGGACGGCGACGCCGGGCGCGAGCAGCGGCGAGCGGGCCTCGTGGTCGGAGGACTCCCCCGGCAGAACGCGGCTGATCCGCCACACCCCGTTCTCGTCCCGGGCCAGGTCGGCGCCGAGCAGGCCCTGGCGGCGCCGGGGATCGCGGGCGCCGCCGCTGGGCCTCGCGTAGGCGTGGGAGGTGGCCAGCTCGCCCTGCACCTCCCAGAGCAGGTCGATCAGCTCGGAGTAGGCGCCTAACCGCTCCACGAGGGGCGCGTAGCGGTCGAGCGTGCCCGGCCAGTCCACGCCGTTCATGTCCGCCCGCCAGAAGTGGTCGCGCATGAGCCGCCCGGCCTCGTCGTACGCCTGCCGCCACTCGGCGACCGGATCGACGGTCACGACCACCCGGTCCAGGTCGATGGTGACGACCTCGTCGTCCTCCCCGGTGGCACGGGTCCGCAGGCCGTTCCCGCCGGTGGCCACCAGGCGGGTGCCGTCGCCGCTGACCTCGAAGGCCCCGAACTCCCCGCCGAGCTCGCCGAGCTTGCGCTTGACCAGGTCGTAGCGTTCCAGGACCGGCTCGCCGGGGTCGGTGCCGTCGCCGAGCTGGCCACCGAGCGGATGGCGCAGCCACAGCAGGCCGTCCTTGGCGGCACGCAGGTTGGAGTAGACGGCGGCGGGCACCGGCACGGGCACGATCCGCGCCGCGAGCCCGTCGGCGTCCACCTCGGTCACCGGCGGCGGGCCGGGCTCGCCGTCGTTCTTCGCGTTCTTGGCGCGCCGGGCGTCCGGCCCGGCGTCGTCCTCCCCGTTGAAGCCGCGGCCCGCCGGCGAGGGATCGAACGGCGACGGCGTGGTGGCCTTGAGCGGCACCAGGTACGGCCGGCAACTGGCGGGGAAGGACAGGTCGAAGACGTGACTGTCGTAGACCGGGTTGAACGTGCGGTCCGACAGGAAGGCCAGATACTTGCCGTCGCCGGTGAAGGAAGGGCTGTAGTCGTTGAACCGCGGCGGCGTCACCTCGATCGCGGTGCTGCCGTCCACGCGGGCGAGCTTCAGGTGCCGGCGCCAGGGCTGGTAGGCGTGCGCCCACGCGAGCCAGGCCGAGTCCGGCGAGAAGGTCAGGTGCTGCACGTCGCCGTGGGCGGTGCGGTCCAGCTCGCGGACGTCGCCGAAGTCGAGGTCCACCACCAGGAGCCGCCCGTCGTGCGCGGCGACCGCGACGTGCTTGCCGTCCGGCGCGGCGGCCAGGTCGAGCACCCGGCCGAGCTGCCCGGCGGCCAGGGTGCGGATCTCACCGCCGGGCGTGCCGATCTCCAGCGCGTCCTCGCCGGAGGCGTCCGACACCCAGACGGCCCGGCCCGCGCCGTCGAGGGGCCGCGGCAGCCGCACCCGGACGCCGGGCTCCGCGCGCAGCACGCCGGCGGGGCCGTCGCGGTGGGTCAGCCAGTGGGCGGTGCCGCGGATCTCCACCACGCTGGCCCGTCCGGTGCGGTCCGGCGCGAAGCCGCCGACCCGGTTCGGCGCGGGCCGCCTGGCCCGGGCCGGGCGCGGCCCGCTCAGGGTGACGTCCAGCTTGTACGGCTCGGCGTCCAGGCTCTCCAGCAGCCACAGGTCGCCGGCGAGGCTGTAGACGACGCGGGAGCCGTCCGTCGCGGCGTGGCGCGCGTAGAAGCCGCGGTGCGTGGTGTGCTGCCGCAGGTCCGAGCCGTCCGGCAGGCAGGAGTAGAGATTGCCGGCACCGTCGGTGTCGGCGAGGAAGGCCAGGCGCTCGCCCACCCACATGACCGACCAGTGCTGCGCCGGGTTGCCGGCGAACAGACGGCTGAACTCGCCGTCGCCCGCGGCGTCCACCCAGATCTTGGCCGCGGTGCCGCCGCGGTAACGCTTCCACTGCGACGGCTCGCGCCACACCGCCGAGACGGTCGCCACCTTGGCGCCGCTGACCGCGGCCTCGCTGACCCTGCCGTACGGCAGGGCCGTCACCGGGCCGCCGTCCAGCGGGACCGCACAGGCCCACTGCCGGGAGCGCGAGCCCTGGCCGGCCGCGGTGACGGCCAGCACGTTCCCGTCCTCGGTCCAGCCGCGCACGCCCGTCATGGCGTTGCCCCAGTGCGTGAGCCGCTCGCCCTCCCCGCCGTCCAGATCGGCGGCGAACACCTCGGGGTCGCCCTCGCGGGTGCTCGTCCACGCGATGCGCGTGCCGTCGGAGGAGAACCGGGGATGGGAGACCGGCACCCGGTCGGCCGTGAACCGCCACGCCCTGCCGCCGCCCGTGGGTGCCAGCCAGACGTCGTCGTCCGCCACGAAGGTGAGGAGGTCGCCGTTCAGATGGGGGAATCTCAGATACGCACCATTCGCCACATGCGCACCCTATGCCGAATGGCACCGGCTCCGCCGTACCGGACGGGTTCGTTCACGGTACGACGGAGCCGGGGTCACCCGTTACGGGACGATGTTGACGAGCTTCGGCGCCCGCACGATCACCTTGCGCGGCTCGCCGTCCAGGTAGGGCCGGACCTTATCCGACGCCAGGGCCAGCGCCTGCAGGTCGGCCTCGGTGATGTCCGGGGAGACCTCCAGCCGGTCGCGGACCTTGCCCGCCACCTGGACCACGGCCGTGACCGACTCCTGGACCAGCAGCGCCGGGTCGGCCTCGGGCCAGCCGGCCGTGGCGACCGACGGCGCGTGCCCGAGCCGCTCCCAGCCCTCCTCGGCGGCGTACGGCGCGACCAGCGACAGCATGATCGCCAGGGTCTCGGCGGCCTCGCGGACGGCCGGGTCGGCCGCGCCGGGGCCGGTGTCGATCGCCCGGCGGGCGGCCGAGGTCAGCTCCATCATGCGGGCCACCGCGACGTTGAACCGGTAGCTCTCGACGAGCTTGGTCACCTCGTCGATGGTCCGGTGGGTGACCTTGCGCAGCTCGACGTCGCCGCCGGAGAAGTCGGTCCCCGGGGCGGACGCCGCACCGGCCTCGGCCATCACGCGGAACGCGCGGGCCAGGAACTTCTGCGACGCGGCCGGCGAGACGTCGGCCCAGTCGATGTCGTCCTCCGGCGGCCCGGCGAAAACCATGGTCAGCCGGACGGCGTCCACGCCGTACGCGTCGATCTGCTGGCCGAGGTCCACGCCGTTGCCCAGCGTCTTCGACATCGCCTTGCCCTGGTTGATCACCTGGCCCTGGTTGAGCAGGCGCAGGAACGGCTCGGTGAAGCCGACCAGGCCCATGTCGTGCAGCACCTTGGTGAAGAACCGCGAGTACAGCAGGTGGAGCACCGCGTGCTCGACACCGCCGACGTACTGGTCGATCGGGCCCCACTTACGGACCTTCTCGACGTCGAACGGTCCGTCCTCGAAGTGCGGGTCGCAGTAGCGCAGGAAGTACCACGACGAGTCGACGAACGTGTCCATCGTGTCGGTGTCCCGCTGTGCGGGGCCGCCGCACTTGGGACACGCGACGTTGACCCAGTCGGCGGCGCTCGCCAGCGGCGAGACGCCCTTGGGCTGGAGGTCGGCGCCGCGCAGGTCGGGCAGCGTGACCGGAAGCTGGTCGTCGGGGACCGGAACCTCGCCGCAGTCCAGACAGTGGATGATCGGGATCGGGGTGCCCCAGAACCGCTGCCGCGACAGCAGCCAGTCGCGCAGCCGGTAGTTCACCGCGGCCCTGCCGGTGCCGCGCTCCTCCAGGACCTCGATGATCTTCTGGATCGCCTCGGCCTTCGTCAGCCCGTCCAGCGGGCCCGAGTTGACCAGGGTGCCCTCGCCCGGGGTGGCGACGCCGGTCTCGCCCGGGTCGGCCAGGCCGGTGTGCACGACGACTTGCACCGGCAGGCCGAACTTCATGGCGAAATCGAGATCGCGCTGGTCGTGCGCGGGCACCGCCATGATCGCGCCGTGGCCGTAGTCGGACAGCACGTAGTCGGCCGCCCAGACCGGGATGCGCTCTCCGTTGACCGGGTTGATCGCGTACGTCCCCAGGAAGACGCCGGTCTTCTCCTTCTCGGTGGACAGCCGCTCGATGTCGGAGAGTTTGGCGACCTCGGCGCGGTAGGCGGCCAGAGCATCACGCCGATCGGGGGCGACGATCTCCTCCGCCAGGGGGGCGTCGGCGGCCACCACGAAGAACGTCGCGCCGTACAGGGTGTCGGGACGCGTGGTGTAGACGGTGACGGGCTCGTCCCGGCCCTCGATCCGGAACTGGACGTCGGCCCCGGTGGAGCGGCCGATCCAGTTGCGCTGCATGGTCAGCACGCGATCCGGCCAGCCGCCCTCCAGCTGCGCCATGTCGTCGAGCAGCCGGTCGGCGTAGTCAGTGATCTTGAAGTACCACTGCGTCAGCTCGCGGCGGACGACGTCGGCGCCGCAGCGCTCGCACTTGCCCGCCACGACCTGCTCGTTGGCGAGCACGGTCTGGTCCTGCGGGCACCAGTTGACCAGGCCGCCCTTGCGGTAGGCCAGGCCCCGCTCGTAGAAGCGGGTGAACAGCCACTGGTTCCAGTGGAAGTACTCCGGGTCGCTGGTGTGCAGGCGCCGCGACCAGTCGAAGGAGATGGCGTACCGCTTGAACGAGTTCGCCTGGGTGTCGATGTTGGCGTACGTCCACTCGGCGGGGTGCGCGTTGCGCTTGATGGCCGCGTTCTCCGCGGGCAGGCCGAAGGAATCCCACCCGATCGGGTGCAGGACGTTGTAGCCCTTCTGGAACCAGTAACGCGCGACGACGTCGCCGATCGCGAAGACCTCGCCGTGCCCCATGTGGAGGTCGCCGGAGGGGTAGGGGAACATGTCGAGCATGTACTTGCGCGGCCTGGTGTCCGCGAGGTCCTCGACCGCCGCGAAGGGGTTCAGCTCCTCCCACCGCGGCAGCCACTTGGCCTGCAGCGCCTGCGGGTCGTACACCGGCTCGTCCACTTCCACTCCTCGCCAGGCGGCTGGAATCACACAGATGAAGGCGCGCCCGGGGCGGAACCCCGTCGCACTCCCCTTACCGCTGCGGCCCGCTCCGACCCGGTTGTCCGAACCGGGAGGGGAGGGCGGTCCGCGCTCTCACACTCCCGGTATGAGGCGGCTGCCTGCGCAGCAGGGTGCGGCACGCGTGTCAAGCGTAGCGCAGACCGCAAGTGAGTCGCCGATCGCTCGTGTGCCCCTCGGGCCGGGCCTTCGCCCCGTCCGGGCGAATCTCGTCGGTCGCGGCGCGCGCTCGCTGACCTCGTCTGTCAGACTGCGATATCCGATGGTGATAGTTCCGTTGTGGGCTCTTATGTCCATTCCCTTACTGTGCTGCCGTGGCCAACTCATATCCGCCCGCGGATTTGCCGATGCAGGACCCGCCCACCGACCCCACGGGTGAGCAGTTCCGCGAGGCATTCCGCGGTTTCGCTGCGGCAGCCCCCGGCTCGCATGAGATCATGCCAGGCACCCCCAATTCGGGCATGAACTCGGGAGGTACCGTGCCCACGGACCGCAGCGAACACCAGCGGGAACCGGCGTGGCCGGAGATCCCGCCGGCGTGGCCCGAGATGCCTCCGCCCTCCTCCTTCACCCCCACCGTCCGGTCCTTCGTCGAGGGGGCGCCGCAGCAGTCCCCGGACGCCACCGCGACCATGGCGGGCTCGCTTCCCGGCACGGCCCCCCGGCAGCCCGTCCCCGCCTTCGGTGAGCCCGACGCGCCCCGGCCCGCTCCTCCCTTCGGCGGCCCGGAGTCCTTCGCCGGCCACCCGCAGCCCGGCGCGCACCCGCAAGCCAGTGGGCACCCCCAGGCCGGCACGCGCCCCCAGGCCGCCGGGCACCCGCAGCCCGCCGGGCCCGCGGCCTTCGGCGACTTCGCGGCTTTCGGCAACCCCGCGCAGCCCGGTGGCCCCGCCCCCGTGTACGGCATGCCGGGCCCCGCGCAGAGTCGCGAACAGAGCCCGGGTCAGAACCACGGTCACGGCAACGGTCCCGGCCACGAACAGGGTCAGGCGGGCCCCCACGGGGCGGCGTTCCCCGGCGGTCCGGACCGCCCGCAGCCCTCCACGCCGTTCACTCCCTCGGTCCGCTCGTTCGCCGAGTCCGCCCCGCCCGTCTCCGCCCCGCCCGTCTCCGCCCCGCCCGTCTCCGCCGCGCCTGCGCCCCCGCCGCAGCCGGAGGATCCGTACCGGCCGTTCGTGACGGCGGGACAGATCAGCGGGCCGAAGACGCCTCCCGCGCATCGGCAGCAGGAGCTGTGGAACACGGTGTTCGGGGAGAACTACCGGGCCATCGACGAGTACGAGGAGGAGGAGCCCGGCCGGCCGGTCTGGCTGTACGCGCTGGTGGCCTCGGTCGTCGCCGCGCTGGTCGGGGTTCTCGTGTGGGCCTTCGCCGCCGGGCCGCTCAGCTCCGGCGACACGGCCGAGGCGGCGACGTCCGCCAAGCCCGCGCCCGCCAAGTCCGCCGCCACGGCCAAGCCGCAGGCGCAGGTCCCGCGGCTGCCCGTCTACAAGGGCGAGGCCTCCCCCGTGAACGGCGTGGTCACCGACACCGCCGCCCGGATCACGCTGCCCAAACTCGGCGGCCCCTGGCAGGCGGACGCCGACCCCGCTCAGATCAAGGCGACGTACGGCTTCACCAGCAGGCAGTACGTGCCCGCCGGCATGACCACCAAGGGCAAGCGGGAGTTCGCCCTGGTGATGTCGGGCCGGCTGGCCCAGTCGCTCGCCGTGAAGTACACCACGCCCGACAACCTGGGCCCTGTCGTGAGCGCGGTGATGTTCCGGGCGCGGCAGACCCAGTTCCCCAAGGACAACAAGGTCACCAAGGTCGCCCAGCAGCGCCTGGCCCGCAACGGCCTCACCGGCCTGACGGCCGCCTACAAGGTGACCGCCGACGGCGCGACCACCACGGTCGTGATCGCGGCCGTGAACACCGGCGCCGACCTGCCCACGATCGTGTACATGGCCGTGCCGCAGCTCAAGGACGATCTGCTTCCCGACATCAACACGGTCTTCCGGTCGATCAAGCCGATCGGCTGAAGTAGCGGCGGGGGGTGTCCACCAGCATCTGCCGGATCTGGTGGTCACCCACCCCGCGCTCGCGCAGGGCCGGCAGCACGTCGTCGTGGATGTGGTCGTACCGCCAGTTCGGCGTCACCTGCATGACCTGGTCCCACGCCCCGCCGAAGTAGTCCATGAAGCACGCCGCGTCGTGGCTCAGCACCATGCGGTCGGCGTAGCCGCGCTCGCACAGCGCCGCGATCGTCTCCACCCGCGCGGGCGTGGGGTTGTAGAGGTCCAGGCCGAAGCGGTCCATGCCCAGGATCGCGCCGGTGTCGGCCAGGCGCATGAGGTAGTCGAGGTCGTTGGAGTCCCCGGCGTGGCCGATCACGATCGCCCGCGGGTCCACGCCCTCCGCGACGAAGAGGTCGAGCGCGGCGAGGCCGCTGCGGGCCGCGGCGTTGGTGTGCACGGTGACGGGTGCGCCGGTCCGCAGGTGAGCCTGTGCCACGGCCCGGCAGATCCGCTCGACGCCGGGGGTGAGCCCCTGCTGTTCGACCACGCACTTGAGGAACGCCGCCTTCACCCCGGTGTCGGCGATCCCCTCGGTGATGTCCCGGACGAAGTCGTCCACCATCGGCTCGGGCATGTCCATGACGAGGCCCGGCCCGCGCATCTCGTACTGGTGCGGCACGCTCTCGAACATGTACAGGCCGGTGGCCACGATGATGTTGAGTCCCGGCACCTCGGCGGCGATCCGCCGCACCCGGGGGATGTAGCGGCCCAGTCCCCAGACGGTGGGGTCGACGATCGTCGTGACCCCCTTGGCCACCAGCGACCGGAGCTTGGCGATCGCGTCGGCGACCCGGGTCTCCTCGTCCCACCACGCGCCGCGGCCGTAGTTGTCCAGATGCTCGGTCGCCAGCACGAAGACGTGCTCGTGCATCAGCGTCTCGCCGAGGTCGTCCACCTCGACGGGGCCGCGTACGGTGTTCACCGTGGCCATGCGGGCACCGCCCAGGTCAGAAGTCACAGGTCATGTGCTTGATGCCGTTGATGAAGCTGGACAGCAGGCGCTCCGGCTCGCCCGCCTCGATCTGGGGGATCCGCCGCATCAGCTCGCGGAACATCGCCGTGATCTCGCGGCGGGCCAGGTGCGCGCCGAGACAGAAGTGGGGGCCCGGGCCGCCGAAGCCGACGTGCGGGTTGGGGTCGCGCCGGATGTCGAAGCGCAGCGGGTCGTCGAACACCCGCTCGTCGCGGTTGGCGGCCCAGTAATACAGCAGGACCTTCTCGCCCTTGCGGTAGAGGTTGCCGTTCATCTCGTGGTCGCGGGTGACCTTGCGGCGCATGTAGTTGACCGGTGCGGCCAGCCGGACGATCTCCTCGATCGCGCGCGGCGCCCGGCCCTCGAAGTCCTCCAGCCACAGCCGCCGCTGCCCGGGGTTGAGGGCGAGCAGGCGCATGCCGTGCGAGATGGCGTTGCGGGTGGTCTCGTTGCCCGCCACGACGAGCAGGATGAAGAACGAGCCGAGCTCCTGGGCGGTCAGCCGCTCCCCGTCGATGTTGGCGTTGACCAGGGACGAGGTGAGGTCGTCGGTGGGCGTCTCCATTCGCAGCGCGGCCAGGTCCTGGACGAGCTGCTGCAGCTCCATCCCCGCGGTGAGCAGCGCGTGGGCGATGTCCTCGCGGTCGCTGACGTACTCGGGGTCGGTGGCGCCGAGGACGATGTTCGACCGGTCGAAGACGAACTGGTAGTCCTTCTCCGGAATGCCCATCATGTCGCAGATGATCTTCAAAGGCAGCTTCGCGGCCACCTCGGTGACGAAGTCGCAGCCCGGGCCGGTCTCCAGCAATTCGTCGACGATGCGCGTGGCGGCGGCGTCCACGTCGGACTCGAACTGCTTGATCATCCTCGGCGTGAAGGCGCGCGAGACGATCCGCCGCAGCCGCGCGTGGCGCGGGTCGTCCATGTTGATCATCGAGCCGAAGTACTCGGCGAACTCCGCCGGCAGGTCCGGGATGTTGGTGGCCCCGCCGTCGCCCGAGCAGAAGACCTCCGGGTTGCGGCTGGCCTCCAGGATGTCGGCGTGCCGGACGAGCGCGTGGTAGCCCGGTCCGGTGGCGCCGGCGAAGCTGAACTCCGGCTCGGGGAAGAAGGCGGGCTTGTCCAGGTCGCGCAGCAGCCGGAACGCGTGTTCCCGCTCCGCGTCGGGGCGGCCCCAGAAGTTCCAGTCGTTCAGGTCGATGTCGGCGGCCGAGGTGATGGGCGTGCGCCCCGCGGGCTCCGTCGGCTGTGTCGTCATGGAGAGGCCGGCCCCTTCCGAGTGACTAGAACCATATTCGGTCGTCAGTCTGCCACACTCCCCGGCTCGGCCACAGGGCCTCTTCGGGCGGGGAAAGGCGCGTCGTCGCCGGAGGAGGACGGCAGCGCGGTCGCCTGGGTCAGGCGGTAGCGCGAGGGCGGGATGCCGTACAAATCGACGAACGCCTGGCGGAGGGCCTCGGCCGTGCCGAAGCCGCAGCGGGCCGCGACGGCGGCCATGGGCAGCGAGGTGGAGGCGAGCAGGTGGGCGGCGGCCTCCGTGCGGGCCCGGCGGACGAACCGGCCCGGCGTCTGCCCCGTGTGCTTGAGGAACAGGCGGGTCAGGTGGCGCTCGCTCACGCCCGCCCCGGCCGCCAGGGCGGTGGTCGACAGGTCGGCGTCCGGGTGGCCGGTGACGTGGTCGACGACGCGCTTGACCAGGTCGTCGCCGGGCGGCGGGCCCTCGGTGAACATGCTCATCTGCGCCTGGTTGCCGGGGCGTTGCAGGTAGGTCACCAGGTTGCGGGCCACCTGCCTGGCGAGGGCCGGGCCGTTGTCCTCCTCGATGAAGGCGAGGGTGACGTCCAGCGCGCTGGTGACGCCGGCGGCCGTGGTGACGTTGCCGTCGCGGATGAAGATCGGGCGGGCGTCGACGGCGACCTTCGGATGGCGGGCGGCGAGCGTGTGCGCGAACTGCCAGTGCGTGGTGGCGCGCCGCCCGTCGAGCAGACCGGCGGCGGCCAGCACCGCCGCGCCCGTGCACACCGACGCGACCCGGCGGCTCTCCCGCGCCAGCCGCCGGACGTGGCCGACGATCACCCGGTTGGCGGCCGCCTCCTCGTGCCCGATCCCGCCCGAGACGAGGAGCGTGTCCAGCGGCCCGGTGAGGCGTTCGAGCGCCTGCTGCCCCTGCAGCGTCAGGCCGCTGCCGCAGGTGACGGGCAGGCCCGACGGGGTGGCCAGGCACACGTCGTAGCACGGGGACGCGCCGTGGGCGTTCGCCATGATCAGCGTCGACGTCACGCAGGCGATGTCGACGAGCTCCGCCGTGTGGTATCCGACCACGACCATGCGCCGCTGGGTCATGACACGACTGTAGGCCGGACGGACCGGGAGCCCAAGATTCCGGACCTGTCCCTCTCTCCCTCCTTGGCGCGTCCCGGGGCCGCCCGGACAGTTGGGCCATGACACACACGACGCCCGAAAGGCACGCCGCGCGGCGATGGGGCCGTTTCGCCCTCCACTACCTCGAGATGGTCGTCGCGATGTTCCCGGGGATGGTCGCGCTCGGCCTGCTGTGGTCCGCCCTGGGGATCGATCCCTCGTACGACCGCGAGCCCGAGCTCGCCTATCTGCTGATGGCGTTCGACATGTCGGCCGGCATGGCCGCCTGGATGCGCGTGCGCGGCCACGCCCGGGCCCCGGCCCTGGAGATGTGCGGCGCGATGTTCGCCCCGGTCGTGCCGCTGTTCCCGCTGCTGTGGCTGGGCCTGATCGACGGCATGACACTGATGGTCGCGGCCCACGTCGCCATGTTCCCGCTGATGCTGGCGGTCATGCTGCGGCGCCGCGCCGAGTACGCCCACTGAGAGCCGGGGCGACCGGGGTGACCGGCCCCCCGAAATACGCCCTCCGAGCCGTTACGCTGAGGTACCTACCGGTTGGTATGGACCGAGGGTCCGACAGAAGAGGGAGCGGCAGATGCTCAACCTGGCCGTCGTGCTGGAAGACAGCGCACGAGACACGCCCGACGCCACAGCGGTCGTCTTCGGAGACCTCCGCCTGCCGTACTCACTCGTGAACACCATCGCCAACCAGGTCGCCAACCTGCTCGTCTCGCGCGGGATCGGCAGGGGCGACAAGGTGGCGCTGGCCTGCCCCAACCTGCCGTACTTCCCGTTCGTCTACTACGGGATCCTCAAGGCGGGCGCGACCGTCGTCCCGCTGAACGTGCTGCTGCAGACCAGGGAGATCGCCTATCACCTGAACGACTCCGACGCCAAGGCCTTCTTCTGCTTCGAGGGCTCACCGGAGCTGCCGCTGGGCGAGCGGGGCCGCGGCGGTTTCGCCGAGACCGAGGTCACCGAGCACTTCTTCGTGCTGCCGGCCACGCCGTTCGCGACCGAGTCCGAGCTGGGCGAGACGCTCTGGGCCGCCCTCGACGGGGTGTCCGGCGAGTTCGAGACCGTGCAGACCTCGGCCGAGGACACGGCGGTGATCCTCTACACCAGCGGCACCACCGGCCAGCCGAAGGGCGCCGAGCTCACCCACCAGAACATGGTCATGAACGCCATCGTCAGCGACGAGATGTTCCCCCGGCAGGCGCAGAACACCTACCTCGTCACGCTGCCGCTGTTCCACTCCTTCGGCCAGACCGTGTTGCTGAACGCCGGTTTCCGGCGCCGCGGCACGCTCGTGCTGATGCCGCGCTTCGAGCCGGCCGAGGCCCTCGCGCTGATGAAGCGGGAGGAGGTCACGCTGTTCGCCGGAGTGCCGACGATGTACTGGGCGATGCTCACCGCGGTGCAGACCGGGGCCGCCGAGGTGCCGTCGTCGCTGGTCACGGCGGTCTCCGGCGGCGCCGCGCTGCCGGTGGAGGTGCTCAAGGACTTCAGCGCGGCGTTCGGCGTGGACATCCTGGAGGGCTACGGCCTGTCGGAGACCTCTCCGGTGGCGTCGTTCAACCAGCCCGGCAGGCCCGCCAAGGCCGGCTCGATCGGCACCCCGATCTGGGGCGTGGAGATGAAGCTGGTCGACGCCGGCTGGAACACGGCCGGCGACGTCGGCGAGATCGCCATCCGCGGGCACAACATCATGAAGGGCTACTACAACCGGCCCGAGGCGACCGCCGAGGTGATGAAGGACGGCTGGTTCCGCACCGGCGACGTGGCCCGCCGCGACGAGGACGGCTACTACTTCATCGTCGACCGGGCCAAGGACATGATCATCCGCGGTGGGTTCAACGTGTATCCCCGGGAGATCGAGGAGGTCCTCATGACCCACCCGGCCGTCTCGCTCGCCGCGGTCGTCGGGGTCCCCCACGACTCCCACGGCGAGGAGATCAAGGCGTACGTGATCCGCAAGCCCGGCGCCACGACCACCGAGGAGGAACTGGTGGCCTGGTGCAAGGAGACGATGGCGGCCTACAAGTACCCGCGGATCGTGGAGTTCCGCGAGTCCCTGCCGATGACCGCCACCGGCAAGATCCTCAAGCGCGAGCTGCGCTGACCGATCAGGGCCAGTCGAGGGACGGGCGCAGCGGAACGTGCGACCGTCCCTCGTCGAGCCGGACGCCGAGCACCTGGTGGAGCTGCACCTTGTTGCGCTCGAACCCGACGACGGAGCCGGCCATGTAGAGCCGCCAGACCCGGGCGGTGCCCTGGCCGACCTCCTCGACCGCCTCGTCCCAGTGGGCGTCGAGGTTCTTGCACCATTCGCGCAGCGTCAGCGCGTAGTGCTCGCGCAGGTTCTCCTCGTGGCGGATTTCGAACCCGGTGTCCTCCATCTGGCGGATCAGGTAACCCACCGACTCCAGCTCGCCGTCCGGGAAGACGTAGCGGTTGATGAACCCGCTCTTGTTGATGCTCTTCTCCGTGCTGGTCGGACGGGTGATGCAGTGGTTGAGCAGGCGCCCGCCCGGCTTGAGCTTGCCGTACAGGAAGGAGAAGTAGGACGGCAGGTTGTCCTTGCCGATGTGCTCGGTGAGGCCGATCGAGCTGACCCGGTCGAAACCGGTTTCCGCGACGTCGCGGTAGTCCATGTGACGGACCTCGGCGAGCTCCGACAGCCCGGCCTCGGCGATGGCCTTCTGCGCCCACTCGGCCTGCTGGCGCGACAGCGTGACGCCGAGGCCCTTCACGCCGTATTCCTTGGCCGCGTGCATGACCATGCCGCCCCAGCCGCAGCCGACGTCGAGCAGGCGCATGCCGGGCTTGAGGCCGAGCTTCTTGGCGACCAGGTCGAATTTCGTGTACTGCGCCTCCTCCAGCGTCGCGTCCGCCCGCGGGAACGTCGCGCACGTGTACGCCATGGAGGGGCCGAGCACCCACTCGTAGAAGCGGTTGGAGACGTCGTAGTGGTGATGGATCACCTCGGCGTCGCGCTGCTTGGCGTGCCTGCTGCCCAGCTTGGCCAGGGTGCTCTGCCGCGCCTCCTGCGGTGGCGGCGGAACGCGCATCAGCAGCGGCTTGATCCCGAGCGAGCGGACCGCGGCGATCTTCTCACTCAGCGGCAGGTCGTTGAGTGTCAGCGACCACATCCGGTCGAGCAGGGTGTACATGTCACCGTGCACGTCGATGTGCCCGGAGATGTACGCACGGGCGAGGCCGAGCTCCCCCGGCGCCTGCGCGAGGTAGGCCACCGCCACCGGCGACTTCACCTCGATGCGGACGTCCGCGCCCAAGGATCCGGCCTTGCTGCCGTCGTAGGCGACGAACTCGACGCCTGCGTCAGGACCGACGATCTTCTCAAAGATCTCCGCAAGAGTCATTGCACCTCTCCCGACGTTTCGACGCCTACCTGCCCCTGACGCACTTGTCATAGAGGTCGAGTAGCCGGCCACCCGGGTCGTAGGCGCGTTTGACCGGCCAGTAGGCGTCTCCGTTGTAGAGCCGCCAGAACTCCTCACGCTCATAGAAAGAGGTGGAGTACAGCGACTTGTGGCCGTCGAGCGAGTGCACCGCCCGCTCGATCAGCCGGTTGTGGTACCCGTCGTACTGACCACGCGGCAGCGGCACCATGCCCCAGAAGCCGAAGTTCACGTACAGACGGCCGGGCTCCAGGGGGTAGAGCGACCACCGGCCGGTCGCCCTGAGCGGGCACATCCACACCGGGGTCATGCCGACCCTGTCGTGGAAGACCTCCAGGAACTCGGCGCCGCGCTCGACCGGCACCTCGACGTCCTGGATCACCGACTCGTGCACCGGGTTGTTACGCCAGCGGTCGATGCGGGCGGTCACGCCGTACCTCTGGTCGAGGCCGACGAGCTTGCGGTAGACGTCCGAGCGCAGGTAGCGGCGCGGCAGGAGCGAGCGGACCAGCGGCTGCTGCACGCCGAAGGCGCGCGAGCACCAGAACCAGTCGGTGTCCCAGCGCCACAGGTAGTCGCGCACGGTCAGCCAGTCGCGCACGCGGCTGCGGATCGACTGGTAGTAGATCCGCATGCCGGTGTAGTCGGACGTGTAGGGGGCCCGGTCGGAGAACGAGCCCACCGTGATGTACAGCTCGTCGGGGCCGAAGAACGTGCCGTCGACGAAGTCGACCTGCTCGCCGTCGTGCTCGCGCCTCTCGCAGATCTCCTGCATGGCGAGCATGCACTTGTCGGCGTCGCTGAAGCGGATGTGCGTCAGCTTGACGTACGGCTTCACCCGGGCCAGCTTGATGCGGATGCGCAGGGCGTAGCCGAGCGTGCCGTAGGAGTTGGGGAACGCCCGGAACAGGTCCGCGTGCTCGTTGTCGGCCCGGGCCACCACGATCCGCCCGTCGCCGGTGAGGATCTCCAGTTCCTCGACCGACTCGTGCGGCAGGCCGTCCTTGAAGCTCGTCGACTCGATGCCGAGGCCGGTGACCGCGCCGCCCAGCGTGATCGTCTTGAGCTGCGGCACGACGTACGGCATGAGCCCGTGCGGCAGCGTCGCGTCCACGAGGTTCTCGTACGTGGTCATGCCCTGGACCTCGGCCGTCATCGTCGCCGGGTCCACGTGGATGACCTGGTCCAGATCGCGGGCGGACAGCGATGCCGTCTTGGCCGGCGTACGGAAGCGGAACAGGTTCGTCGTCGCCTTGGCCAGCCGGGGAGCCGCGTCCGCGGGAATGGCGGCGTAGGAGTCCCTGATCTGCTCGACGGCCTTGCTATGGGCGGTCATACTGGCCGTGCGCTCTGGCATGACACCACCCCCATGGATCGTAGAGATCGCCTTCTTGGCACGCTATCCCCGGAGGGGAACGCAGACCAGAGTAGACACGTTACGCCCGCGAAAACTATCCGGTGTTCTCACGACGGCCCACCGGCGTAGATCGTATCTCGCCTCTTTTCATCGCCTCCGCCGCCCCTGGTGTAACTGTGGAAACCGTCAGGACCTGGGCGGACGACGGCGGACGAGCGGGTCGGCGCCGTTGACCACGTTGACGACGGGACGGCCCTCCATCGCCGCGGCGAGATTGTCCAGCACGCACCGGATCAGCCGCGTCGTGGCCTCGGGCGTGACGCCGGCCGCGTGGGGTGACAGCAGGACCCGCGGACAGGAGCGCAGCGGGTCGTCCGGCGGCGGAGGCTCGCTGTCGTACACGTCGAGCGCCGCGCCGGCGAGGTGGCCGGACTCCAGCGCGGCCAGCAGCGCCGCCTGGTCCACCACCCCGCCGCGGGCCGCGTTGACGAGAACCGACCCCCTGGGCATGCGCCCGATCCTGGCGGCGTCGATCAGCCCGCGGGTCTCCGGCGCCAGCGGCACGGCCAGGACCAGCACGTCGCTGCCCGCGGCCAGCGCGTCGACGTCCAGATAGGCGGCGCCGTACGACTCGGGCTTGGGCGTGCGCGACCAGTAGGAGACCCGGCAGCCGAGCGCGCCGAACAGGCGGGCGCAGGCCGCGCCGATCGGCCCGAAACCGGCCACTCCCACGCGGCATCCGGCGAGCTCGCGGCGCTGGTAGGCGAACTGCGGCCACTCCCCCGCCCGCATGTCCCTGTCGCCGTCCGCGAGGTGGCGCAGCAGCGCGAGCGCGGCGGCCAGGCACCATTCGGCGACCGCGGCGGCGTTCACCCCGGCGGTGTTGGCGAGGGGCACCCCTGCTCGGGCCAGCGCCTCCGGGTCGTGCCCGTCCACGCCCACGGACGGCTGCTGCACGAACGCCAGGCGCGGCGCCAGCCGTACGGCCCGCGCGTCGAGGGCCAGGGCGCCGCTCCAGTCGCCGACGACGATCTCGGCGTCCGGCAGCGCCTCCAGCAGCGACTCGCGGTCGTGCCGGGCGGGGACGCGCACCTCGGCGCGCCCGTCGAGGTCGGCGAGCAGGCCGCGCACCGCGTCCTCGGGGAGCGGCGGCAGCGCGAGAACATTCCACGTCACGGGCGCAGTCTCGCACGTCTCCAGAAACATGTTCTACTGTCGCGTGAAGTGCTGCCGCGTTGAGGAGGGGTCGGATGGACGAGTCGCGGGGACCGCTGGCGGGGGTCCGCGTGCTGGAGCTGGCCGGTCTCGCGCCCGGGCCGTTCGCCGGGATGATGCTCGCCGACCACGGCGCCGAGGTGCTGCGGATCGACCGGGTGAAGGCCGTGAGCGACACCCCGCGCCGCGACGTGATGGACCGCGGCAAGCGCACGATCGGCCTCGACCTCAAGTCGCCCGAGGGCGTCGCCGCGTTCAGGCGGCTGGCCGAGCGGGCCGACGTGGTGATCGAGGTGTTCCGGCCCGGGGTCGCCGAACGGCTCGGAATCGGGCCCGCCGACCTCCACGCGGTGAACGAGCGGCTGGTCTACGGCCGGATGACCGGCTGGGGCCAGGACGGCCCGCTCGCCTCCACGGCCGGGCACGACATCGACTACATCGCGATCGCGGGGGCCCTGTCGATGCTGGGCCGCGAGGGCGGCAAGCCCACCCCGCCGATCAACATCCTGGGCGACTTCGCCGGCGGCGGGCTCATGCTGGCGTACGGCGTGCTGCTGGCTCTGCTGGAGCGGGAGCGCACCGGCCGGGGCCGGGTGGTGGACGCGGCGATGGTGGACGGCGCGGCGCTGCTGCTGTCGATGTTCTACGGCGCGGTGCACGGCGGCCACTGGGGCCCGCGCGGCACCAACCTCCTCGACACCGGCGCCCCCATGTACGACACCTACGAGACGGCCGACGGCGGCTTCCTCGCCGTGGGCGCGCTGGAGCCGCAGTTCTGGGCGGAGATGCTCGCCCGGATGGGCATCGACGACATGCCCGACCGCGACGACAGGG
The DNA here is from genome assembly GCF_039649665.1 of Microbispora sp. ZYX-F-249. Lineage (NCBI taxonomy): Bacteria > Bacillati > Actinomycetota > Actinomycetes > Streptosporangiales > Streptosporangiaceae > Microbispora > Microbispora maris. The sequence continues at coordinate 144,743 of NZ_JBDJAW010000008.1, forward strand.
CGAACTGGCCGGCCATCCGGGAGCGGCTGACCGAGGCGTTCCGGTCGCGTACGCGGGCCGAGTGGGAGGCGGTCTTCGACGGCTCCGACGCCTGCGTGTCCCCGGTGCTCGACCCGCGCGAGGCCGCCCGGCACCCGCACAACCGGGCGCGCGGCACGTTCGTGGACGTCGGCGGGCTGCCGCAGGCGGCGCCCGCGCCCCGGCTGGTCGGCGCGCCGCGCGCCGACCTGTCCCCCGCCACCCGGCTGCTGGACCTCAGCTCCTGGGGCCTGCCCGACGACGAGGCGAAGGCCCTGCGCGCCGCCGGCGTGCTGGCCTGACCGTCCCTGCTCCACCCTGCCGACACAACGAGGAGTCCCCCCGCACATGGACGTTTTCGAAGCCCTCTACACGACCCGCGCCATGCGGCGGGTCAAACCCGACCCGATCCCCGTGGAGGTCCAGGAACGCATCCTGGACGCCGCGGTCCGCGCCCCCAGCGCCGGCAACAGCCAGGGCTGGCGGTTCCTGCTGGTGGACGACACGGAGGTGAAGTCCCAGCTGGGACCGTTGTACCGGGACGCGCTCGGCAGGCTGTTCGAGGGGCACTACAAGCCGATGCGCGAGCGGGCCGAGGCGACCGGCGACACCGCCACGCTCAACGTGCTGCGCTCGGCCCGGCATCTGGCCGACAACTTCGAGTCCTATCCCCTGCTCATGTTCGCCTTCACCCGCAACGACCCCGGCGGCGGCTCCATCTACCCCTCGGTGTGGAGCGCCCAGCTCGCCGCCCGGGCCTTCGGCGTGGGCAGCGCGCTGACGTCCGTGCTGGGGCTGTTCCACGGCGCGGAGACGATGCGGATCCTCGGCGTGCCCGAGGGCAAGGGCTGGCAGGTGGCGTGCATGGTCACCTTCGGCTACCCGACCGGCCGCTGGGGGGTCGCCCCGCGCCGGCCCGCCCACGAGGTCGCCTACCGCAACCGCTGGGGCGACCCGGTCGGCTTCGAGATCCCCGAGCCTCTCTGGACGCCCTGAGCGATCACCCATACGCCCTCTGATGCAGCAGCTCTTGTGTTGAATGTAGTACACCTACTACATTCAACAGCAGGGTTGCTTCATAGGAGGGCGTATGGACGATGTCGTCATCCGCGTACGCGGGCTACGCATGGCGTACGGACCCGTCCGGGTGCTGGAGGGGGTCGACCTCGATCTGCGGCGCGGCGAGGTGTTCACGCTCCTCGGGCCCAACGGCGCCGGCAAGACCACCCTCGTCGAGATCCTGGAGGGGTTCAGGACCGGCTGGACCGGCGAGGTGAGCGTGCTCGGGGAGAACCCGGCGCGGGCCGGCGACGCCTGGCGGGCGCGGCTCGGGGTGGTGCTCCAGTCGTGGCGCGACCACCCGCGCTGGCGGGTGCGCGACCTGCTGCGCCACGTCGCCGCGCACTACGACGACCCCCGCGACGTCGACGACCTGCTGGCCGTGCTCGGCCTCACCGACTCGGCGGGCGTCCGGGCCGCCGTGCTGTCCGGGGGGCAGCGGCGGCGGCTCGACGTGGCGCTCGGCATCGTCGGGCGGCCGGAGGTGCTGTTCCTGGACGAGCCGACGACCGGGTTCGATCCCGAGGCCCGGCGCGAGTTCCACCTGCTGATCGAGCGGCTGGCGGCCGAGGAGGGGCTGACCGTGCTGCTCACCACCCACGACCTGGCCGAGGCCGAACGGCTGTCCGGGCGGATCGCCGTGCTGGTGGCCGGGCGGGTCCTCACCTGCGGCAGCCCGGCCGAGCTCGCGCGAGCCGTACAGGCGCCGTCGAGGGTGCGCTGGGCGGAGGGCGAACTGGAGACCGCCGACCCGTCCGCGGTGGCCTGGGAACTGCACCAGCGGTACGGCGGCCCGGTCCCCGGTCTGGAGATCCGGCGGCCGACGCTGGAGGAGAGCTACCTGGACCTCATCGAGGAGGCGAGGACCCGATGAACGCGACGATGCTGGGACTGCGCCGGGGCTGGATCGAGCAGCTCAACCAGTGGAGCGACCGCAAGGAGCTGTTCAACGCCGTCGCGGGGAGCGTCGTCACCTACGGGCTGCTCATCCTCTGGATCGGCGACACACCGGTCGAGGGCACGACCGTCACCGCGGGGACGTTCATGACGCCGGGCTTCATCGCGTTCGCGATCTTCTCGACCGGGCTGACGGCGCTGCCCATGCTGATCGCCGCGGACCGGGAGGAGGGGACGCTGCTGCGGGCGCGCACGCTGCCCCGGGGCATCCGGGTCTACCTGGTCGGCCGCGCCACCACCGTGCTGCTGACGATCCTCGTCAACATCACTCTGGTCCTGGCCTTCGCGATCCCGCTGGCCGGGGTCCCGGCTCCGGCGACGCCCGCGCGCTGGTTCACCCTCGGGTGGGTCGTCGTGCTCGGCACGCTGGCCGTCGTGCCGGTGGGCGCGGTCATCGGCAGCCTGCTGCCCGGCCCCAAGGCGGGCGCCATGCTCGCCCTGCCCGCGATGCTCCTGATGGTCGTCTCCGGGGTGATGCTGCCGCTGGAGACGATGCCCGACCTCGTGCGCCGCATCGCGGAGGTGTTCCCGCTCTACTGGCAGGCGCTCGGGCTGCGCGCGGCGCTCCTGCCCGACTCGGTCCTCGCGGCCGAGGTCGCGCACGCGTGGCGGCTGGGCCAGGCGGCCGCCGTGCTGGGCGCGTGGGCGGTCGGCGGTATGGTTCTAGCCCCCTGGTTGCTGCGCCGGGTCCGCGGAAAGTGAGCGGTCCCGTGGGCCCGACGGAGGTGAGACGTGGCCGAGGAGCCGGTGTTCAACCGCATCGCGGTGCTGAGGGCCGACCGCGGCGTCTCGCGCCGGGACCTGGCCGCCGCGCTCGGGGTGCACTACCAGACGGTGGGCTACCTGGAGCGCGGCGAGTACAGCCCCAGCCTCCACCTGGCCCTGCGGATCGCCGAGTTCTTCGAGGTGCCGGTGGAGGTCGTCTTCTCCCTCAAGCCGTTTCCCAAGCTGGGGAGCGCGTCATGAGCCTGCGCGACCGCTGGGACCACCACATCGCCCGGGCGATGGAGGAGGAGCACCTTCCCGCGCTGCACCGCACCCGGCGGCGGCGCCGCCTGCTCGTCGTGGCGGGCGCGGCCAGCGTGCTGCTGCTGTGGGCGGACGCGGCGGTGTCGTGGGCGATCGCCCCGAGCGACACCGCCGTCCGGGTCAACCTCGTGCTGCTGGTCGTCATGCTGGCGATCTACATCCCGGTCGTGACCGCACTCAACAGCGCCACCCGCGGGCTCGCCTCGCTGCCCGAGAGCCGTCTCGACGAACGGCAGGTCAGCGAGAGGTTCCGGGCCCACACGTACGCGAACAGGGTGATGCGGCTCGTCCTGGGCGGTCTGGCGGTGTTCGTCGTGGTCGCGACCTGGGACGCGGGCGAGAAGGCCCAGATCCCCGGCGCCGCCGTCTTCCTCGGCGTCTTCGCCCTGTTGTGGACGCACATCCTGCTGCCGCTGCTGGTCGCCGGATGGCGGCTGCCCGACCCGCCGCCGGACGACGACGGCGTGGACGACGACGGGGACGGCCGTCAGGCGGGCGTGGCCTGAACCGGCGGGATGGGCCCGGTCGGATCCCCGAACGACGGGAGCGTGGCCACGAAGAGGTCGACGCCCCCGGGGTGGTGGATCTCCAGGTCGGTGGTGAAGGCGCGGGCCGGGGTGAGGCCCGACTCCGCGTGTTTCCACACCTGCTGCCAGGCCTCCGTGAGCGCCCCCGGCATCGGCCCCCGCGCCTCGAACAGCAGCGCGGGCACGCCGGGCACCCGCACGGCGACCATGCCCTCGGGCAGCCGCGCGGCCGTACGCACGGCCACGCCGACGATCTGCGTGTAGGCGCCGTTGTGGTCGCTCTCGTAGTCCGTCAGCACGGCGTACAGGTTCTCGTCGACCCGGCCGGGCACGTGCGCGAAGGCGCCGGGCGCGCCGGCGCGGGCCCACAGGCCCGGCAACTGGGCGCGGGCCGGGTCCGCCTCCGCCGCGTTGGTCGTCCGCACGGCGAAGCCGACCACGAGCGTCTCCGGACGGTCAACGATGATCACGTGCTCTCCTTTCAGGCGAGGTCAATGTATCCCGTGTCCGGGTCTGGTACGGCGGCGGCCGGGAATGCCGGGTATGACCCGCTCACAACGTAGGCTGGACAAACGTGCGATTCCTCAATGATGTGACGCCGCCCTACGATCTCACGTACAGCGATGTGTTCATGGTGCCGTCCCGTTCCTCCGTCGGGTCGCGCCTCGCGGTGGACCTGTCCACCGGCGACGGAACCGGCACCACGATCCCCGTCGTCGTCGCCAACATGACGGCCGTCGCGGGCCGCCGCATGGCCGAGACCGTCGCCAGGCGCGGCGGCATCGCCGTCATCCCCCAGGACATCCCGATCGACGTGGTCGCCGATGTCATCGACTGGGTGAAGAGCCGCGACCTCGTCCACGACACGGCCATCACGCTCACGGCCCACGACACGGTGGGCGAGGCGCTCACCCTGCTGCCCAAGCGCGCGCACGGCGCGGTCATCGTCGTGGACTGGGAGAACCGCCCGGTCGGCGTGGTGACCGAGGCCGACTGCCACGGCGTCGACATGTTCACGCAGCTCTCCCAGGTCATGACCGCCTCACCGCAGACGCTGCCGCGCGGCGTCGACCCGCAGACCGCGTTCGACGCGCTGCACGAGGGCCGCCACCGGCTGGCGCCCGTGGTGGACGAGGACGGCCGCCTGGTCGGCATCCTCACCCGCACCGGGGCGCTGCGCTCCACCCTCTACCAGCCCGCCCTCGACGCGCGCGGCCGGCTGCGCGTCGCGGCGGCCGTCGGGGTGAACGGCGACGTGGCCGCCAAGTCCAAGGAGCTGCTCGACGCCGGCGTCGACGTGCTCGTGGTCGACACGGCGCACGGCCACCAGGAGAAGATGATCTCCGCGCTGCGGGCCGTACGCGCGCTCGAGCCCTCCGTGCCGGTCGCGGCCGGCAACGTCGTCACCGCGGCGGGCGTACGCGACCTCGTCGAGGCCGGCGCCGACATCGTGAAGGTCGGCGTGGGTCCGGGCGCGATGTGCACGACCCGGATGATGACCGGCGTGGGACGGCCGCAGTTCTCCGCCGTGCTGGAGTGCGCGGCCGAGGCCCGCCGCCTCGGCCGGCACGTGTGGGCCGACGGCGGCGTGCGCCACCCCCGCGACGTCGCGCTCGCGCTCGCCGCGGGCGCCTCCAACGTCATGATCGGCTCGTGGTTCGCCGGCACGTACGAGTCGCCCGGCGACACCCGCACCGCGCCCGACGGGCGCAAGTACAAGGAGAACTTCGGCATGGCCTCGGCCCGCGCCGTACGGCTGCGCACCGCCGACGACTCGCCGTTCGAGAGGGCCCGCAAGGCGCTGTTCGAGGAGGGCATCTCGACGTCGCGGATGTACCTCGACCCGGCGCGGCCCAGTGTGGAGGACCAGATCGACGCCATCGTGGCCGGTCTGCGTTCCTCCTGCACGTACGCGGGCGCCACGACGCTTGAGGAGTTCCACGAGCGGGCCGTGATCGGCGTGCAGAGCGCCTCCGGCTACAGCGAGGGCATGCCACTTTACCAGAGTTGGTGACTCCTCCTATTCCGCACAGGAATATCGAGCTCTGTCGGGGTAGTGCGTTCGTGTACCGACCGCACTACCCCGTGGAGGCGATCATGCAGTACTCCCCGGCCGGAGGGCCGGTCAGTCCGGCGGTCGACAGACGGCTGCTGGTCAGTTACGACAACTACACGGCGGCGCAGCGCGCCGTCGACACCCTGTCCGACGCCGGGTTCCCGGTGGAGAACACCGCGATCGTCGGCAGCGACCTGCGCCTGGAGGAGACCGTCACCGGACGGCTCACCAACGGCAGGGCCGCACTGTCGGGCCTGATCACCGGTGCGGTGTTCGGACTCGTCGTCGGCCTGTTCCTCGGGTTGTTCACCTCGACCACGACCTCGTTCATCGGATTGGTGCTGTGGTCGATCCTCTGGGGCGCCATCGCCGGCGCCGCCTTCGGCTTCACGAGCCACGCCTTCACCGGCGGGACGCGCGACTTCTCGTCCAGGAGCTCGATCGTCGCCGGACGCTACGACGTGCTGGTGGCCTCCCCCATGCTCGACCAGGCCCAGGCGCTGCTGCAGGGCGGCGTGCAGCCGGCCGACACCGTCGTCGTCGAGCGCCCGCCGTCGGCCGGTCCCGTCACCGCGTCTCCGGCCACCACGTCTCCGGTCACCACGGGCGATACGGCGCCGCAGGCCACCGGTCTCCCGGAGTCCGGACCCCGGGCCGAGGAGGTGCGCGACGACGACCGGGCGGGCGCGTCGCGGGGCCCTCGCCCATAACCTCCCCCCGTCGTCCACGGAAGTCGCGACGCCTTCCCCACGCCGTGTGGGGAAGGCGTCGTCGTGTCGGCCGTCACCGGTAGAGTCGTCAGCCGGTCGGAACTTCCGGCACTGGAAGAACAGGAGGCCCACGTGGCACTGGAGAAGCCCGAGATCGACTTTCCCGAGGGCGCGCCGCCCGCGGACCTGGAGATCGTGGATCTCGTCGAGGGGGACGGGCCGGAGGCCAAGCCCGGGCAGAACGTAACCGTCCACTACGTCGGGGTGGCGTTCTCCACGGGTGAGGAGTTCGACGCCTCCTGGAACCGCGGTCAGCCGTTCCAGTTCCCGCTCGGCGGCGGCCGGGTCATCGCCGGCTGGGACCGCGGCGTGGCCGGCATGAAGGTCGGCGGGCGGCGCCGCCTGACGATCCCCCCGCACCTCGGGTACGGCAACCGCGGCGCGGGCGCCCTCATCAAGCCCGGTGAGACGCTCATCTTCGTCGTCGACCTGCTCGGCGTCGGCTGACCGGACACCGGGCGGCGCCTGTCCGGGGGTAGGCGAGCCGGAGCGCTTCGAGGATGATGGCCGCGTGGACGATGCCCTCCCGAAGCACGGCTCCAGAGGCGGCCCCTTGCGAACGCCGGCTTCCGGGAGGCCGGCGTGACCGCGGACGGCCAGGCGGTCGCCGGCACGCCGGTGGCCGGCCGCGGTGTCCGGGCGGGCGGACCGCTCGCCGCGCCACCCCGGGCCGTGGCCGCGATCGCCGCCGTGACCGTGGCCGTGCTCCTCGCGGTGAGCCCGTGGTACGGCTACCACCGCGACGAGCTGTACTTCCGCATGCTGGGTGAACGGCCGCGGCTCGGCTACTTCGACACTCCGCCGCTGACGCCGATGATCGCCCGGTTGTCCACCACGCTCTTCGGGGACACGGTCGTCGCGCTGCGGATCGTCCCCGCCCTGTGCACCGGGGCTCTGGTCGTGCTCGTCGCGCTGGCCGCCCGCGAGCTGGGCGGCGGCCGCACCGCCCAGATCCTCGCCGCGGCCGGGACCGCGACCTCCGTGCTGCCTCTCGTGGCCGGGCACGCGCTGCTGACCCTCACCCCCGACCTCGTGCTGTGGAGCGCGGTCACGCTGTGCCTGCTAAGGGTGCTACTCAGGGGGGACGGGCGCTACTGGCTCTGGACGGGGGCACTGTGCGGGATCGCGGCGTACAACCGCGATCTGATCGTGGTGCTGCTGGGCGGCGTCGGCCTGGGCGTCCTCGTGGCCGGTCCGCGCGAGGTACTGCGGGACAGGCGGCTGTGGGCGGGCGTCCTTCTGGCCCTGGCCATCGCCTCGCCCAACCTGGTCTACCAGGCCACGCACGACTGGCCGCAGCTCCAGATGGCCCAGGCGTTGCGGATCGACGAGGGCGCGGACAACCGGGCGTCCTTCGTCCCCCTTCAGATCGTGCTGCTCGGGCCCGTACAGGCGGTGGTGTGCGCGGCCGGGTGGCTGCGGCTGTGGCGGAACCGGCGGGTCCGCTCGCTCGCCATCGCCTATCCCGTGGCCTGCGCGTTGATCCTGTACTCGGGCGGCCGCCCCGACTACACCGGCGCGTTCCTGCTCTACCTGTTCGCGGCCGGTTGCGTCACGGCGGCCGGGTGGCGGTGGCGGGCGGCACTGGCCACGGCACTGGCGGCCGGCGCCGTGGTCGCGGTGGTGGTGGCGCTGCCGGTCGTCCCGGCCGCGTCGCTCGGGGGAACGCCCGTGGCCGCCGTCAACGAGGTCGCCCGCGAGTCGGTGGGCATGCGCGACGTGGCCGCGCAGACGGCACGAGTGGTGGACGGCCTGCCCGCCGCCGAGCGCGCCGGGGCGGTGCTGCTCGCGGCGAACTACGGCGAGGCCGGCGCGCTGCGCCGCTGGGCGGGCGAGTTCGGGCTGCCCGCGGTGTACAGCGGCCACAACGAGCTGTGGTGGTGGGGGCCGCCGCCGGAGGGGACCCGGGTGGTCGTGTCCGTCGGTTACCCGCCCGCCGACCTCGCCACCGTCTTCACCCGCTGCGTCCCGGCGGGCAGGCTGAGCGGAATGCCGGGCGAGGAGCGGGGCGTGCCGATCACGGTCTGCCGCGACCCCGTCCGTCCCTGGCGCCAGCTGTGGCCGAGCGCGCGTCACTACAGCTAGGTCGTGTCTGACGAATCACGGACCTGCCGCGCCGGACACTCCCTGGTGCCCGACCCCCGGCCTGGGCATCTGCCGTTGTGGTGAGGCAGGATTACGGTGTGTTGCTGATCGACCTTGCCAGGACCTCCGCGGCCGTCGCCGCGGACTCGGCGCGGCTCGCCAAGATCAGGCATCTCGGCGAGCTGCTCTGCAGGGTGGGAGCCGACGAGGCCGAGATCGCCATCGCGTACCTGTCGGGTGAGCTGCCGCAGCGGCAGATCGGGGTGGGGTGGCGGAGCCTGTCCGACCTCCCCGAGCCGCGTCAGGTCGCCACGGCGACCCTGACCCGGGTCGACGAGCTGCTCGAACGCATCAAGTCCCGGTCCGGCGCCGGTTCGCAGGCCGCGCGGCGTGAGCTGCTGGGCGAGCTGTTCGGCGCCCTCACCCGTCAGGAGCAGTCGTTCATGCACCGGCTGCTGACGGGCGAGCTGCGCCAGGGAGCGCTCAACGGCGTGATGATCGAGGCGATCGCCATGGCCGCGAACGTGCCCGCGGCCGAGGTGCGCCGGGCCCTGACCCTGCGCGGCTCGCTGCCCGCCGTCGGCGCGGCCGCGCTGCGCGGCGGCGTCGCGGAGCTGAAGGCGTTCCACCTGGAGGTCGGGCGTGCGGTGGCGCCGATGCTCGCGCAGAGCGCGCCCAGCGTGACCGCCGCGCTGGAGAAGGCCGGCGCCCCCGCCGCGGTGGAGTGGAAGCTCGACGGCGTGCGGGTCCAGGCCCACCGGTCGGGCGACCGGGTCGCCGTCTTCACCCGGACGCTCGACGACATCACCGCCCAGGTCCCCGAACTGGTGGAGGCCGTGCTCGGCCTGCCCGGGACCGACCTCGTGCTCGACGGCGAGGTCATCGCCCTGCGCCCGGACGGCCGCCCCGAGCCGTTCCAGGTCACCTCCGGCCGGGTGGCCAGCAGGACCGACGTGGCGTCGCTGCGCGCGACCGTGCCGCTGACCGTCTTCTTCTTCGACGCCCTGCGCGTGGACGGCGCCGACCTCCTCGATCTGCCCGACGAGGAGCGGCACGCCGCGCTGGAGGCCGCGGTCCCGGCCGGGCTGGTCACGCCTCGGCTCGTCACGGCCGACGCCGACGAGGCCGAGGCGTTCTTCGGCGACGCCGTACGGCGGGGCCACGAGGGCGTCGTGGTGAAGTCGCTGCGCACGCCGTACGCCGCGGGCCGGCGGGGGGCGGGCTGGGTCAAGGTCAAGCCACGGCACACGCTCGACCTGGTCGTGCTGGCCGCCGAATGGGGCAGCGGACGGCGCCGGGGCCGGCTGTCCAACCTGCATCTCGGCGCCTACGACCCGGAGACCGGCGGCTTCGTGATGCTCGGCAAGACGTTCAAGGGTCTCACCGACGAGTTGCTGACCTGGCAGACCGAGCAGTTCCTGCGACTGGCGGAGGGGCCGGCGGACGACTACGTCGTCACGCTCAGGCCCGCGCTGGTCGTGGAGATCGCCTTCGACGGCGTGCAGCGGTCGAGCCGCTACCCCGGCGGCATGGCGCTGCGGTTCGCGCGGGTCCTGCGCTACCGGCCCGACAAGCGGCCCGAGGAGGCCGACACCGCGGCCGCGGTCCGCGCGCTCATGCCCTGACCGTACGCCCCGCTCCGGACGTCACTTCACGAGGCGGATGGTCAGCGGGTAGCGGAACTCGGTGCCGGCGAGCGCCGACACCCCGCCGACGATGCACAGGGCCAGTCCGACGACCCAGACGACCGGCACCAGGACGAGCCCGACGACGGTGATCGGCAGCAGCACGGTCGCCCCCAGCACGGTGAGGTGGAAGTTCAGCGACTCCACCGCGTGCTTCCTGACGTAGGGGGACGTCCGCCCCGCGGTCACCATCATCAGCAGCGGGCCGACGATGAACAACCCCAGCAGCCCGAACAGGTGCGAGGCCGCCGCCCCGACCCGGTCTCCCCCGTCGGGGGCCGCGGGCGCGTGGTACGAGGGCGGCCGGGGGACGTAGGCCGGCCGGGTCCCGTACAGGTCGTTCATGATGGGCACGAGGTCGGCGTGCGTGCGCGCGGTCATCGCCAGGTGCAGGCGCTCGTCCATCTCGTGCTTGTCGAGCCTGCCCTCGGCGTAGGCCGCCTTGACATGCTCGACCACCTGTTCGCGGTCCTGGTTGGTGACGCGCAACTGAGGATGTGGCATAGGGGCACGGCCCTGCCAGGGTGGTGTCACTGCCGTGGGCATCACGCATAGCCTTCCGTCACGTCGACTGCTCGGCTCTCTTCGAGTCTGCCTCCATCTTGGGCCGGTTACGCGCCCGGCGGCATCAGGGACATCCCCGACATCGCCCCGAGACCGTTCCCTTAACGTCATCGTGATCCACGGCGATGTATACAAGCACTATGAGATGGCGAGATCGCTATGGGCTCCGGCGGCGACGGGGCGCCCGCGTGGCCAAGTTCGACCGCGAGGCGACCGACGCCGACGTCGAGACCCTCATCGAGTTCGCCAAGACGCGGCGTGGCGTCGAGTTCTACGTCGAGCCCGAGACCTTCGCGACCGACACCACCGCGGTGGCCGTCGCGCACGACGGTGAGTGGACCCGCCGCCGTGTCGGATCTCCCGCGGTCATCGCCAAGGTCGCCAGGGACCTCGCTCTCCCGGTCTACGACGTGCAGCTCACCGGTTACCCCGCCCGCATGCGGGCCTACAACGAGCGCCGCCGCCGGGCTCAGGACGGCGACCCGGTCTGACGGCCGCCCGGCACCGGCGCCGGCTCGGGCAGGCCCCGGGCCAGCAGTGCGCGCAGCGGCGCGAGCCAGATCGCCCGGGGACGGCCCATCTCGTCGTCGAGTTCCTCCGGCGTCGGCATGCGGTCGCGCAGCATGGCGGGGGACATCATGTACGTCAGGGCCTGCCGGAGCAGGAGCGCCATCGAATAGCCGGGGTCGGCGGCGAGCGCCCGGTCCAGCGCCATCCCCGCGAGTGCGCACTCCCCCCGATGCCACGCGGCGGCCGCCAGCAGTGAGGCCGCGGGCGCGGCGTGGCCCGGCTCCAGGCGGCGGGTGAGGTCGCGCCACAACGCGATGTGCGCGTCACGGTCGTCGACCAACGCCCAGGCCTCGTCCCGCACCCTGACCACGGCGAGGTCGAGCCCGAGTCGCGCGGCGCCGTCGTCGTCCAGCCGGCCCCCGGAGTCGTACAGGCCGAGGGCTCTGCGCACCCGTGCCAGCCCTTCGGCCACGAACCGCGCGGCCAGTTCGTCGGCGGCGGGTCCCCCGGGCTCCGGCAACGCCCGCAGCTCGGCCATCACGCGGAGGGTGGCCTCCCGCATCGCCGCACCGCCGCACCGCTCGACCGATCGCCGCAGGCTGCCCCGGTCTGGCAGGGCGACCAGCCCGTGCATCACGGCCTCCGCCGTGACACGGCTGCGTTCGGTGTCGTACGGCGTGCCCTCCGCGGGACAGCAGGTCGCGCTGTCGCAGGAGTAGGACCAGTAGCGCCCGCCTTCGGCCCGGAGGCTCTCGGTCACCCCGATGCCCTCGGCACGCAGCAGCCGGGTCACCGTGTCGACGGCGGGGGTCACCGCGGCGCCGGAACCGTACCCGATGACGAAAACGGCCGTCACCGCCTCGCGGCGCAGCAGCGAGACCAGCCGGTCGAGGTCCTCGGCGGCGACCGGCAGGTCCCAGCGCGTCGTCAGCCGCACCTCCGCACCGGCGAAGCCGGTCACGACGAGGCTGTCGGCGGGATGGAACCCGACGAGATAGGGCACGGCGGCGAGGATGTCCGCCGGCGAGGAGAGCACGAGCTTCGGAATCGTCATGGCCGCAAGCCTCGCCGGACGGCCGGGCCTCAAGGCGGCCGAAGCGCGTTCTGGGGACAGCCGTCCTCCTGTGGACAACCTGGCGGCCGGGCGGCCGGAAAACCGCTGGCCCCGGACAGAGCGCTCGGCCTACACTCGGCGCCATGTCTCTGCCCCGGATCTCCTAGCTCGGACACCCGCTTCCACGCCACCCGTGTGTCCTTGAGCTTCTCCGGAGCGTAATCCCATGATCACCCTTCGCGGTGTCGACGTGCGCGTCGGCGCCCGTCTCCTGCTGTCCGACGTCACCGCCCACGTCTCCCCCGGCGACCGCGTCGGCCTGGTCGGCCGCAACGGCGCGGGCAAGACCAACCTGCTGAAGACCCTGGCCGGCGAACTGCGACCGGCCGCGGGCACCGTCACCCGCACCGGCCCGGTCGGTTATCTCCCGCAGGATCCCGCGGCGGCCGATCCGTCCCTCACCGTCGCCGCCCGCATCCTGTCGGCCCGGGGCCTCGACGAGGCCGAGCGCGCGCTGCGGGCCGCCGAGGCGGCCATGGCCGACCCCGCCCTGCGGGAGCGGGCGATGCGGCGGTACGTCCGGGCCGAGGCGGAGTTCGAGGCCCGCGGCGGGTACGCCGCGCAGGCCGAGGCCGCCCGCATCGCCGCCGGGCTCGGCCTGCCCGACCGGGTCATGGCCCAGCCGGTCGGCACCCTGTCCGGCGGGCAGCGCCGCCGGGTCGAACTCGCCCGCATCCTGTTCGCCGGGCACGGCACGCTGCTGCTCGACGAGCCCACCAACCACCTCGACGCCGACTCCGTCACCTGGCTCCGCTCGTTCCTCGCCGGCCGCACCGGCGGGCTGGTCCTGATCAGCCACGACACCGCGCTGCTGGAGGACACCGTGAACAGGATCTGGCACCTCGACCCCGGCCGGGCGGCGCTGGAGGTGCACAACACCGGCTGGCGCACCTATCTGGCCGACCGCGACGCCGCCGAGCGCGGCCGCGCCCGGCAGCGGGCGGTCGCCGAGCGCAAGGCCGTGGCGCTGCACGCGCAGGCCGACAGGATGCGCGCCGGCAAGTCGACGGCCGCGCGGGCCAAGGAGATGGCGCGGCGGGCCGACCGCATGCTGGCCGAGGCGGCGCCGGCCCGCCGCGCCGAGAAGGTCGCCCGCATCCGGCTGCCCGAGCCCGCCCCCTGCGGCCGTACCCCGCTGGGCGCGATCAGCCTCACCAAGGCGTACGGCGACCTGCGGGTGCTCGCCGGTGTCGACCTGGCCGTGGACCGCGGCAGCAGGCTCGTCGTCCTCGGTCTCAACGGCGCGGGCAAGACCACCCTGCTGCGGATCCTCGCCGGGCGGGAACGCCCCGACTCGGGCCGCGTGGTGCACGGACCCGGTCTGCGGCTGGGCTACTTCGCGCAGGAGCACGACACGCTCGACCCGGCGCGCACCGTCGCCCAGAACCTCGCCGCCGCCGCGCCGCACCTGGGCGACGGCGAGGCGCGCCGGATCCTCGGCTCGTTCCTGTTCGGCGGGGACGACGCCGGCAAGCCCGCCGGTGTGCTGTCGGGCGGTGAGAAGACCCGCCTGGCGCTGGCCACCCTGGTCAGCTCGCAGGCCAACGTGCTGCTGCTCGACGAGCCGACCAACAACCTCGACCCCGCGTCGCGGGACGAGGTGCTGGCGGCGGTCGCCTCCTACCGGGGCGCCGTCGTGATGGTCACCCACGACGAGGCCGCCGTGGAGGCCCTGCGCCCCGACCGCGTCCTGCTGCTGCCCGACGGGGTCGAGGACATGTGGAACGCCGGCTACGCCGGCCTCGTGTCCTTGGCCTGACCCTCCGGTACGGCCGCCGGCGCCAGACGCATGCGGACGAGCATGGCGGCGCCGGCGACCGCGCCGGGCATCGCGACGACGCTGACGAGCGGCACCATGAACGCGAGGAAGAGCGGCACACCGAACCCGAGCGTGGCGGACATGTTCGACCGGAGCAGGGCGAAGCGCTCCTTGCGCCGCAGGCCCCGGCGTTCCATTGCCAGAGCGGTCAGCTCGACCGTGAGGAAGAACCCGGAGACGAACGCCCCGACTACGGGCACCACGGTCTGCCCGACGACCGGCACGAAACCGAGCACGAACAGCGGCACCGTGAACAGCAGGACGTACCAGAGCGTGACGAGGCTGTCGCGGATCGACCGGAACAGGGACGACCAGAAGGGCTGGTCGCCGCCGGGAAGGCCGCCGCAATCCTCTTCGACCTTCTCCGACAGCTTCTCGTAGAACGGGTCGCCGATGACGAGCGTGACGGCGGTGAACGTCAGCACGGCGAGCGCGAGACCCACCACGAAGATCATCACGCCGACCAGCGTGCGGAACGTGTCGCGCCAGCCCCAGTCGTCGGCGAACGGCGTCGCCCAGGCCGCCACGTCGGTGGCGTGCGTGCCCAGCCAGACCAGCGCCAGTGCGTACAGCACCAACGCGATCAGAGCCGGGATCAACCCGAACGACCACCAGCGGGGATGCCGGGCGACCCACCCGAGACCCCGCAAGCAGAACCCGATTCCCTCGGCGAAACCGCCGATGCCGCGCCGTCCGGCGGGCCGCCCCATGCCACTCATGGCGGGCAGGCTAGCGCCACAAGGTCGTCACCGGCACGTCCAGATCGGCGAAAAGGCGGCGAAGCAGGGGCAGCGAGATGCCGAGCACGTTGCCGTGGTCGCCCTCGATGCCCTCGACGAACCAGCCGCCCAGGCCGTCGAGCGTGAACGCCCCCGCCACGCGCAACGGCTCCCCGCTGGCGACGTACGTCTCGATCTCCTCGTCGGACGGCGTGCCGAACCGCACCACGGTCGCCGCCACCTCCGACACCCCGCGGCCCCCCGCCACGTCGACCACGCTGTGCCCGGTCAGCAACCGGCCGGTCCTGCCCCGCATCATGTGCCAGCGGCGCACCGCCTCCTCGGGCGTCCCCGGCTTGCCGTAGGCGACGCCGTCGAGCTCGAGCACCGAGTCGCAGCCGATCACGATGCCGTCGCCGAGCGTCCCGGCGACGGCGTCCGCCTTGGCCACGGCCAGTTTCAGGCAGAGCTCCCCAGGAGTGGCAGCGGTGATCGCGTCCTCGTCGACGCCGCTGACGATCACCTTCGGATCGAGCCCGGCCGCCCGCAGCACACCGAGGCGGGCGGGCGAGGCGGAGGCAAGTATCAGGTCCGTCACACAGAGCAGCCTAGCCGCTTCTACCATGTCTCGCGTTTACCCATTACCGGCGAGGGACACAGGTGTCAAAACATACAGTAAAGGAACGTCTCAGCTACTGGTTCGACAACACCATGGCGAAGGGCACCGCCGCCTTGATCGGCTGGCTGGCCCTGGTGTCCCTGGTCCTGATCGTGGTGGCGAGCGTCCTCACCATGTGGCTCGCCCCCGACGAGGCGCTCCGGCACGACGGCTGGCCCGGGGTGCTGTGGCTGTCGCTCATGCACGCGCTCAGTCCGGGCAAGATCTCCGGGGACGCCGGGACGGCGCCCTTCCTGGCCATCATGCTGGGCCTGTCCCTCGGCGGCATCTTCATCGTCAGCATCCTCGTGGGCGTCCTCGCGGCCGGCCTGCGCGGCAAGATCGAAGAGCTGCGCAAGGGCCGCTCGCGCGTCATCGAGAGCGGCCACACCGTCATCCTGGGCTGGTCGGAGCAGCTGTTCACGATCGTCGCCGAACTGCTCAAGGCGCACGCCAGCCAGCGCGGCTCGGTCATCGCGATCCTGGCCGACAGGGACAAGCCCGCCATGGAGGACGCCGTCCGCGCCCGGGTGGGAGACACCGGCAGGACACGGCTGGTCTGCCGCACCGGCAGCCCCACGGAACCGGCCGACCTCGGCCTGATGAGCCTGAACACGGCGCGCGCGATAGTCGTGCTGTCCCCCGAGCAGGACGACCCGGACGCGCAGGTCATCAAGACCCTGCTCGCGCTGGCCAAGCGGGCCGGGGAGCATCCCCCGGTGGTCGCCTCCATCGCCGCGTCGCGCAACATGGCGGCCGCCCGGCTGGCCGGCGGACCGAGGGTGCACCTGGTCGACAGCGACGACATCGCCGCGCGGCTGCTCGTGCAGTCGTCCCGGCAGTCCGGCATGTCCGTGGTCAGCATGGACCTGCTGAACTTCGACGGCAGCGAGATCTATCTGCGCCGCGAACCCGCCCTCGCCGGCAGGTCGTACGGCGAGGCCCTCCACGCGTACGCGACCGCGTCCGTCCTCGGCCTGCGCACGGCGGGCGGCGTGCTGCTCAACCCGCCGCCGGACACGGTGGTCGGGGCGTCCGACGAACTCGTCGTGCTCGCCAAGGACGACTCGCTGGTCCGCCTGGCGAACACCGCCATGCCCGTCGACGATCGGCACATCGTCTCCGCGCGAGCCCCGGAGCCGGCCGTCGAGCGGACTTTGATGGTGGGCTGGAACGGCCGGGCCGCGCGGATCATCCGCCACCTCGACGGCTACGTCACATCCGGATCGGTGCTCGACGTCGCGACCGACCACCCCGGCGCCGGCGCCGGCCTGGGGGACCTGCGCAACCTCACGGTGAACGTCAAGGAGTGCGACGGCACGGACAGGTACGCCCTGGAGTCCCTCGGTGTCGGCGTCTACCAGCACGTCATCGTGCTCTCCGACGACAGGTACGCCCCCCGCCAGGCCGACACCCGGACCCTGATGACGCTGCTGCAGCTGCGCGACATGCAGGCGATCCTCGGCGAGAAGTACTCCATCGCGAGCGAGATGCACGACGAGAACAACCGTTCGCTCGCCGAGGTCACCGAGGCCGACGACATCGTGATCAGCGACACCGTCATCGGCCTGCTGCTCGCGCAGCTCGCCGAGAACCCGCACCTCGCCGAGGTCTTCGGGCAGCTGTTCGACTCCGCCGGCGCGGAGGCCTACCCGCGGCCGGTGGAGAACTACGTGACGACCGGCGCGCCCGTCGCCTTCCGGACGCTCGTGGAGTCGGCGCTGCGCCGCGGCGAGACCGCGATCGGTTACCGCCTGGCTGCGAAGACCGGGGAGACGCCCCACTACGGCGTCGTGCTCAACCCGGACCGGTCCCGGCCGGTGACGTTCGCCCCCGGCGATTCCGTGATCGTTCTCGCCGAGCGCTGAGTCAGAGCGCCCTGACCGACGACATCACCGTGTTGATGTCGCGCCAGCGTTTCTTCTGGCTGTCGGGGATCGTGACGAACACGACGGCGGGCTTCTTCTCCGGAACGTCCACGAGGGCCAGCGCGGCCGCGGAGACCCGCTTCTCGCCCTTGAGCGTGTAGTGGACGGTGTAGCCCAGCAGCCAGCCCTTCCGCTTGCCCGCCTTCATCGGCTGGGAGGCCGTCCAGGTGATCGTGGCGCCCGAGGGGTGATGGTTCAGAGTCCACCGGGCGGCCAGGAACGCGGTGTCGCGCAGCGTCTCCTGCTCCGGGATCGGCACGGGGCAGGAGACCAGCATCCCCCGGTACGACGCGCCCTTCACCCTGGGCAGCAACTGGCGGGAGGCGAACGGCGTGGGCGTCGCGAGCGCCCACCCCTTCGCGAAGCGGGGCAGGGCGACACCGGAGCGGCGGTCCTTGACCAGGCCGCGGGTGGCGGCCGCCCGGCCGGGCAGGTCGCGGAGCCGGCGGTCGGCCTTCGGCAGCGCGGGCACCCGGGGGTCCTTCAGGGCCGCCGCGAGCGCCGGATCCACGGCGTCCGGACTGGCCGCCACACTGGCCGCAGGACTCACGGCCGGACTGGACAGTGGGCTGGAGAGAGGACTGAGACCGGGCGTGGCCGCCGCGCCCGCGGCCGGCGCGGCGGCGCTCGACGCGGACGAGGCCGACACCGCCGAAGGCAGGCCGACCACGGCGGACTGGCGCGGCGCCGCGGCCATGGTGTCGGGGTCGTCCCGGTTCAGCAGCACGACGGCCGCGCCCGCCCCCAGCACGGCGACCCCCGCCGCGACCGCGACGACCTTGTAGACCACCCGCATCGGCAGGTCCCCGAGTTTCCTGGGGGGACTCGCCGGCGGCGCCGGCTCAGGGACCGTGATCTTCGGTAGCGGAGTGGTCTCGGCCTCGGCCGCTATGTAAGAGGGGACGGCCTTCGTCCCGTAGTCCCCAGGTGACACGATCGGGAGCGTACGGCAAATCCCGCTATTTCGGGTGCCTTCCCCATCACACTTCGGGAACGCCCACCCGCAGCCACGGCGCGTCGGCCACGACCGTCGCGGAGCCCGGTTCGATCTCGGTGAACCCCGCGTCCCTGACCACCGGCAGCCCGCTCGCGGCCAGCGCGTCCCACCGTCCGGGGGCGGCCGTCCTGACCCGTACGGCGAAGCCGCGCCCGCGCCAGGCCGCCCGGTCCGTCTCCCCCGCGCCCCACCAGGCGAACTGCGCGCCGTGGCCCGCCTGGGCCATCGCCTTGCCCGCCGTCATCTCCAGACGGGGATTGACCCAGAGCACCACGTCATCGGGGCCCGCTTCCGGCGGCGCCACGTCGTCGACGAGCTCGGTGCCCGACACCTGGAGCCTGGCCAGGTCGCGCGGCCAGCCGTCGAGCGGCACCGGAGGATGCACGCGGACCTCGGCCGTGCCCACGGCGACGGTGATGCCGGGCAGGGCGAGCGCACGCCGCCACTCGGCGCCGCGTGCCCGCCTGACCACCTTCCTGATCCGGCCGTCCTGCCACTCGGCGACCTCCTGCGGCCACTGTCCGCCGTTCTCGGCACTGTCTTCGGCACCGTCCAGCAGGAGCACCACCGCCGTCGCGGCCGCCTCCAGCGCGTCGGTGCGCCGCGGCGGCGCGGCCCGCTCGATGCGTACGACCAGGGGAAGAACGCGTTCGGTCACCCGACAAGGATCGCAGCTTCGCGGCGATCCCGGACACGCGTGACGATACGGGACGACATGAGCGCGGCCAGCAGGCACAGCGCGCCCGAGCCGTACCACGCCAGGTCGTAGTTCCCCAGGTGGTCCCGGGTGAGCCCGGCCACGGTGGCGACGACGGCCGCGCCGATCTGGTGGGAGGCGAAGACCCAGCCGAACACCACGGCGCCGTCCGCGCCGAAGATCTTGCGGCACAGGGCGACGGTCGGCGGCACGGTGGCCACCCAGTCGAGGCCGTAGAAGACGATGAAGACCAGCATGCTCGGCTCGGCCGTGGCGGCGAACAGCTGCGGCAGGACCAGCAGCGACAGCCCGCGCAGCCCGTAGTAGACGACGAGCAGGAGCCGCGGGTCCACCCGGTCGCTCAGCCAGCCGGAGAAGACGGTGCCGGCGATGTCGAAGATCCCGATGACGGCGAGCAGCGAGGCGGCGGTCGTCTCCGACATGCCGTGATCGTGGGCGGCCGGGATGAAATGGGTGCCGACCAGGCCGTTCGTGCTCGCCCCGCAGATGGCGAAGCCGAGCGAGAGATACCAGAAGCGCCGGGTGCGGGCGGCGTCCCGCAGCACCCGTACGGCCCGCGCCGCGGCGCCCTTGCCCGGCGTGCGCGCGACCGGCTCGGTCGCGCCCAGCGCGGTCAGGCCCAGCTCCTCCGGCGTGTCCCTGAGCAGGAACCACACGAGCGGGACGACGGCGAGCGCGGCCGCCGCCACCGTGACCGAGGCCCACCGCCAGCCCTGCGACTCGGCCAGGTGCGCGAGCACCGGCAGGAAGACGAGCTGTCCCGTCGCCCCGCCCGCCGTGAGCACGCCGGTGACCAGACCGCGGTGCCGTACGAACCAGCGGTCGGTCAGCGTGGCCGCGAAGACGAGCGCCATCGAGCCGGTGCCCAGCCCGACCAGGACGCCCCAGAGCGCGACGAGCTGCCAGCTCGCGGTCATGAGAACGGTCAGGCCGCTGCCCACCGCCACCAGCAGCAGGGCGCAGGAGACGACGCGGCGCATGCCGAAGCGGTCCATGAGCGCCGCCGCGAACGGCGCGCACAGCCCGTAGAGCATGAGGTTCACCGAGACGGCGAGCGAGATCGTGCCCCTCGACCAGCCGAACTCGTCCTCCAGCGGCGTGATCATCACGCCCGGCGAGGCGCGGAACCCGGCCGCCCCGATGATCGCGACGAAGGCGACGGCGGCGACGATCCAGGCGCGATGCAGCGACTTCATGGCGAGCATCATCCCGTTGTGTCCGCCACCGGGGATAGTGGCCGGGAGGTCAACATGTGAAAGAATCGGGCCATGCAACCGGCCGTGCACCGCGTCGCCGTACTGGCCCTGGACGATTTCGCCACCCTCGACCTGGGCATCCCCGGTCAGGTGTTCTGGGCCGCCCGCGACCCCGGCCCGCTGTACGAGGTCGTCACCTGCACCCCGGGCGGACGCCCGGTGCGGAGCCGGGCGGGCTACAGCGTGGTCCCCGACCACGACCTCGGCGTGCTCGAGACCGCGGACACGGTGGTGGTGCCGGGCATCCACAGCGGGACCCCGGTGGAGAACGGCACGCTCGACGAGGAGGTACGCGCGGCGCTGTGGGGCGCCGCGGGACGGGCCCGGCTCATCTCCATCTGCACCGGCGCCTTCGTGCTGGCCGCCGCGGGCCTGCTGGACGGGCGTCCGGCGACGACGCACTGGCGCAACGCCACCGGCTTCCGCGCGCTGTTCCCCCGCGTACGGCTCGATCCCGACGTGCTGTTCATCGACGACGGCGACGTGCTGACCTCGGCGGGTGTGGCTGCGGGGATCGACCTGTGCCTGCACGTCATCCGGCGCGACCACGGCAGCGAGGTGGCCAACCGCACCGCCCGCCGGTGCGTCACCCCGCCGTTCCGCGAAGGCGGCCAGGCCCAGTTCATCGAGCGGCCGCTGCCCGACCCCGCAGGGACGACCACGGCGCCGACCCGGGCGTGGATGCTCGAACACCTGGAGGAGCCGGTCGACCTGGCGGCACTGGCCGCGCACGCCCGCATGAGCGTGCGGACGTTCACCCGCAGGTTCCGGGAGGAGACCGGCCTCAGCCCGGCCAGGTGGCTCGCCGGGCAGCGGATCGCCCATGCCCGGCACCTGCTGGAGACCACCGACCTGCCGGTCGACGCGATCGCCAGGAAGGCCGGGTTCGGCAGCGCGGTCTCACTCCGCCAGCACCTCCACGCCGCCGTGGGGGTGTCCCCCCTGGTCTACCGGCAGACGTTCCGCACGCCCGCCGCGCTCGGGTGAATCACCGGCGGTCGCCGGCGGCGGGACCGCGCCAGGCGTACGGGTTGCCCGACCGGCGTCCGGGCTCGCGGAGCGCCGGGGTCTGCGCGGGCTGCTGCTTGCGGGCCCGCCGCTTGCGCATGAACAGCCACCCGAGGCCGAGCAGGACCATCCCGATCGGCGTACGCGCCAGCCAGCGGGTGACGACGAGCTGCAGGATCCTCTTCATGACATCCGCCCCTACCCGGCACGGACGTCGTCATGTGCCCGCCGTTCAGGACGCCAGCTGCGGATACAGTCCGGCCACGTCGCCGGACAGCATGGCCCGCACCTGGCGGCTCACGTCGTCGGCGACCACCTCGAAGCTCCCCTGCTCGATCCCCCGCAGGGCCCGGTCCGCGACCTCCGCCGGGTCGATCTTCGGGCCGTCGACGTGGGCGGCCATGTCGGTGTCCATGTATCCGACGTGCAGCGCCGTGACGAGCGTGCCCTGCTCCCGCAGTTCGAGGCGGAGACCGTTGGTGAGCTGAAGCGCGGCCGCCTTGGCCGCGGAGTAGCCGGCCACCTGCGGGGCGGTGAACCACGACAGCACCGACAGCACGTTGAGGATCGCGCCGCCCCCGTTACCGCCCAGGACCGGGGCGAACTCACGAGCCATGGCGAGCGTGCCGAAGTAGTGCGTCTCCATCTCCAGGCGGATGTCGTCGAGCGCACCGGTGACGAACGACGAGCCCGTGGAGACTCCGGCGTTGTTGATCAGAAGGTCGACGTCGCGGGCGCGCTCGGCGGCGGCCCGGACGGACGCGGGGTCGGTGATGTCCAGGGCGAGCGGCACCACGCCCGGCAGGTCGACCGTCTCCGGCCTGCGCGCCGCCGCGTACACCTTGGCGGCGCCACGGTCCAGGAGCGCGGCCGCGAAGCACCGTCCGAGCCCACGGTTCGCGCCCGTGACCAGCGCGACCGATCCCTCGATCCTCATTGTTCGTCTCCATCCCTCGACGACTTCGCGTCCAGGCTAGAGAGCTGACTTTAAAATCGCAAGTCAGCATCTTCGGGCTAGCCTGGATCCCAACGGCGACGAGCGAGCGAGGCGTGCGATGACGACCACCGAACTCCCCGACTCGATGACGTGCTCCATCGAGCGGGCGGTGACCCTCCTCGGAGAGCGGTGGACGCCGCTGATACTGCGGGAGTTGCACACGGGAGCCGTCCGCTTCGCCGACATCCAGCAGCGCCTGGGGATCGCCACGAATCTGCTGACCACCCGGCTGGCGACGCTCGCCGGTGCGGGCGTCGTCGAGAAGCGGCCCTACCGCGACACCGGGGCCCGCACCCGGTACGAGTACCACCTGACCGATTCGGGCCGCGACGCGCTCGTGATCCTCGGCGCGCTGCAGCAGTGGGGGGACCGCCACGCGCCCCGGCTCGCGGGACCGACGGTCGAACGCCGCGATCGGCGGACCGGGGCGCGGCTGGACGTGTCGTTCACCGACCCCGAGGGGCACGCCGTCCCGCTGGACGCGGTCGCCTTCGCGCGCACGGGTCACTGACCGGCCGCGCCGGTATCCGGCGAGGGGGGAGCCACTTGTCCGGCGCCTATCGGGCTCTGTCCTTCGACGGGGACGGGACACTGTGGGACTTCGAGACCGCGATGAGCCTCGCACTCGAGGACGCCGCTCGCCTGCTCCGCGAGTCGGGGGTCGGCAGGCCGGACGGGCCGGTGACCGCGCACTGGTTACGCGAAATCCGCGATTCGGTCGCCCGTCTCGACGCGTATCGCGGTCGGAGCATGGAGAAGATCCGGCTGGCGTCGTTCGAGGCCGCCCTGGCGCAGTGCGGACACGCCGATCCCACGCTGGCTCGCGACGTGTACGACGTCTACATGCGCGCCCGGTGGGCGCGGTTGCGCGTCCACGAAGACGTGCGGGAAAGCCTGGCCGGCCTGAAGTCGCGCCATCGCCTCGCGCTCGTGACCAACGGCAACACCCATCCCCGTCGCCTGGGCCTGGACGGCGTCTTCGAGTCGGTGGTGGTCGCCGCCGAATGCGGATTCCAGAAGCCGGACCCGGAGATCTATCGGTTCATGCTGGATCGGATGCGACTCGAGGCCGGCGACGTCCTGCACGTGGGCGACGACCCCGCCGAGGACGTCATCGCCGCACGGAGGGCCGGGTTGGACACCGCCTGGATCAATCGCGACCAGCGCGCATGGCCCCATGACGAAACGCCGTCCATGACCGTTGCGGATCTACGTGAGCTCGCCCTGCGCCTCATGGCCCGGTGATCACCGGTGGGTCGGCGGTATCTCGAAGCCGAACGCCTCGCTCAGCGCGCGGACGTCTGCGAGGTCCTTGTCCGCGGGCGCGTACGCCGTCTTGAAGGCGAACATCCACTCCGGCGCGACGCAGGCCACGGTACGGCCGTCGATCGTGCCTTCGCCGGTGAGCGAGCCGTGGGGATACGCGATCCCGTAGACGTTCCGCCCGGACTGGTCGTACTCGAAGACGTGCACGTCGACGCTGTGGCCCCGGTCATCGGTCAGGACGTAGTTCCACGCGGTGTCGTCGCCGTCGTGCCTTCTGGTGTATCCGAGGCTCGCCATGTGTTCGACGAACCGCTCCTCGTCCTCGCGGCCGAGCGCCACATCGAGATCCGGGTGCCGCCTCGTCTGCCGTCCCAGGAGGGCGTCGACGCACCAGCCGCCGTCGATCCAGATCTTCACGCCACGTTCGGCGAGATATCCGTAGATGCCGCAGACCGTCTCGGCGTCCATGGAAACGCCGAGAGCCGCCCTCCGGCCGGAGGACGGCTCTCGCGATGCCTCATCGATCATGGTGGAGCTATGGGGACTCGAACCCCAGACCCCTTCCATGCCATGGAAGTGCGCTACCAGCTGCGCTATAGCCCCTTACCCACACCGCGTCGGCGGTGCGTGGCCAGTGTATCGGACTTTCGCGGCGTGGGTGTAACCGAGAAGGTCTCAGCAGGCGCAGGCGGCTCCCCGGGGCGCGGTGAGCGGATCGGCCGGCCGCGCGCGCACGCCGGAGGGCTCCACGACCGGGAAGCCCTCGCGCACCCAGTACTCGAACCCGCCGAGCATCTCCTTGACCCGGTAGCCCAGCCGGGCGAACTCCAGCGCCGCGCGGGTCGCGCCGTTGCAGCCCGGTCCCCAGCAGTACGCGACCACGGTCGCGTCGCGGGGGATCAACGCGGGCGCCCGGACGGCGATCTCCGCCGTGGGCAGGTGGACCGCGCCCTCGATGTGACCCTGCCGCCAGCTCTGCGCGCTGCGGGAGTCGACCACCACGATCCCCGGCTCGCCCGAGAGCAGATCGGCGCGTACGTCGGACACGTCGGTCTCGAAGGCCAGCCGGGCGGAGAAGTGGGCGACGGCGGTGGCCGGCTCGGCGGCCGGCGTGTGCGTTACGGCGGACATGCCCATCAGGGTGCCCGGCCACCCCACCGCCCCAGAAGAGGCGCGAAAGCCCAATATCGCTAATATCCCGCCATGCTTCCGCTGCCCCATCGGAGCCGTACCGTGTCGGTGCTGGCCTTCGACGGCATGAGCCCCTTCGAACTCGGCTGCGTCGTCGAGGTCTTCGGACTGCCGCGCCCGGAGCTGGACGTCCCGTGGTACGAGCTGGCCGTGTGCGCGGAAAGCCCCGGCCCGTTGCGGGCGGTCGGCGGGTTCACGATCGAGGCGGCGCACGGGCTCGACGTCTTCGCCGGGGCGCACACCGTGGTCGTGCCCGGCGTCCCGGACGTGCGGGCGGAGGTCTCCCCCGCCCTCACGGACGCCCTGCGCCGGGCGCACGCGCGGGGCGCGCGGATCGTGTCGATCTGCTCGGGCGCCTTCGCCCTCGCCGCCGCCGGGCTGCTCGACGGGCGGGCCGCGACGACCCACTGGAGGTACGCCGAGCTGCTCCAGCGGCGTTTCCCCGAGGTCAGGGTGGATCCCGGCGTGCTGTACGTCGACGAGGGCGACGTGCTGACCAGTGCGGGCAGCGCGGCGGGGCTCGACCTGCTCGTCCACCTCGTCCGGCGCGACCACGGGCCGGGCGTGGCCAACGCGGTGGCCCGCAGGCTCGTGGTGACGCCGCACCGCGAAGGCGGGCAGGCGCAGTTCGCCGAGGCGCCGGTCGCGGCCGTGGAGGACGACGACGCGGTGGGCAGGGTGATGGACTGGGTGCTGGCCGATCTCACCCGGCCGGTCACGGTGGCCGCGCTGGCCCGGGTCGCCGGGATGTCGGAGCGCGGCTTCATCCGGCACTTCGGGCGGCGCACCGGGACGAGCCCCCTGCGGTGGGTGATCGCGCAGCGGATCGCGGCCAGCCTGCCGCTGCTCGAGGCGACGGCGGCTCCGATCGAGGAGATCGCAACCGCCGTCGGCTTCGAGAGCCCTGTGACGTTCCGCCACCATTTCGGCCGGTCGATGCGTACGTCGCCCTCCGCCTACCGCAAGGCGTTCCGGCGTTAGGGAATCGCCAGCGAGAACCAGACGGTCTTGCCTCCGGCGACCCGGCTGGTCCCCCAGTGCTCGGCGAGCTGGCTGACCAGATACAACCCTCTGCCGTCCTCGTCGAGCGGGCCGGGCTCGCGGACCACCGGCAGCCGGTGGTCGTCGTCGCTGACCTCGCACAACAGGTGGTCGGTGCGCAGCAGCCTGAGGGTGATGGGCCGCTGGGTGTGCCGTACGGCGTTGGTGACGAGCTCTCCGGCGAGCAGCTCGGCCACCGGGATCAGCCGCGTCAGGCCCCACGAGTCGAGCGTCCGGCGGACCAGGCCGCGCACGCGCCCCGGCGTCGTCGGCTGGGGCTCCAGCAGCCACTGGGCGACGTGCTCGCTGGGGATGCCGCGAAACCGGATGGCGAGCACGGTGACGTCGTCGGTCCTGGCCGCGGACAGCACGTCGTCGCTCAGCGCCTCGATCGAGGTGCCGTTCGCGAGCCTGCGGCGCAGCGACTCCACGCTCAGCCCGATGTCCTGCCCGCGCTCCTCCACGAGCCCGTCGGTGTAGAGGACGAGCATGCTGCCGTCCTCCGCCGCGATCTCCATAGTTTCGAACGGCGTACGGCCCAGCCCGATCGGCGGGCACCGGGGCGGCGACAGCACCTCCGCCTTGCCGTCCGGCCCCAGCAGGATCGGCGGGAGGTGCCCGGCGCTCGCGATCGTGCATCTGCGCAGCACCGGGTCGTACACGCAGTAGACACAGGTGGTGAGCGTCTGCGCGGCCAGCCGCTGGGCCATCTCGTCCAGCGAGTGCAGCACCTGCTCGGCCGGCAGGTCGAGCGAGGCCAGGGTCTGCACGGCCGTGCGAAGCTGACCCATCACGGCCGCCGCGGCCAGCCCGTGTCCCATCACGTCGCCGACGACCAGCGCGACCCTGCTGCCCGGGAGCGGGATGACGTCGTACCAGTCGCCGCCCACTCGCTCGGCGGCGGGCTTGTAGCGGTAGGCGATCTCCAGCCCGGGCAGCTCGGGCGGGTCGCCCGGGCGCATCCCGCGCTGGAGGATCTCCAGGGTCTCGTCCTGCTGCCGGTCCCGTCGCCCGTGGAAGATCGTGAGCGCGGCCGGCACGGCGAACTGCCCGGCGGCCAGCACGTGGGCCTCGCCGAACGGCGGCCGCCGGGCGTCGCGCGCCAGCAGCGCGCAGCCGACCGGCGCGCCGTACGCGCGGAGGGGCACGGCGAGCAGGTGCCCGTCGAGCAGTGCCGCCTCACGGATGCCGTCGCCGGTCCAGCGCGGCGGCAGCCGTCCGTCGGGATCGACCCGCTGGCAGACGGCGCCGTCCACGTAGACCGCGGCGGCGTCGGCCAGGCCGGGCACGACCGCCTCGCAGAGAACCCTCGTCGCCTCCTCCGGCCCGGGGCTTTCGCCGATGGCACGGACGATCCCACTGACATCACTCAGCACGGCGAGCGGTTCCCCGTCTCCCGACACGGGTGGGGCCGCTCAGAATTTGTCGTCACGCCGGCAGTTGACGAACAGCTGGATTTCCGGCGGCGCCTGGGTGGTCGCCGGAGCATACGAAAGGTGATTCTCCGACAGCACGCTGAAACCGGCGCCTTCGATGACCTCGCGCAACTCGTCGCGCAGATATCCGGTCACCCGCACCGGCGCGCCGAGAAACTGGAAAGGCACGTCGTCGAGGTCGATTTCCACCATGCTCAGCGAGAACAGGCCGCCCGGCGCGAGCACGGCGTGGATTTTGTGCAGCGCCTGCTCGATCTCGGCGCGCGGCAGCATCAGCAGGCTGAAGAAGGCCGTCGCGGCGTCGAACACACCGAGCGAGTCGTCGAGGTCGAGCACGTCGCGTTCGAGGAAGGTCCCGGTCGGCACGTTCTTCCGGGCCAGATCCAGCATGACCGGGGAGATGTCGATGCCGGTCACCTCGCAGCCGGCGTCGGCGAACTGCTGGGCCGTGGGCGCGCCGGTCCCGCAGCCCACGTCGAGGACCCTCGCTCCCGGCTTGAGTTGCTTGATCATCCAGTCGCCGGCGGCCACCTGGCCTTCCTTGTGCGGGAACGCCTCGTCGTACCGGCCGCCGATGCGATTGAACGCCTCGGCCTGGATGGCACGGTACTCCTGACGCGGATTGTCCGGTCCTGATTCGATTGTCATCGTCGCCGCCGTTAATGATCAGCCGTCTTTGCCTCCTTCTAGATAGGGGGCTGAACCCCAACAAGTCAAGACATTCCCCGGCCAAATGGGCTTTTCGGCTGGCGATTGTGTCAAAGATCGTTGTCAATCTAGATGTGCTCGATGACGATCACCGCGGTGGTGCCGGGTTCGAGCGCCTCGAAGACGTGCGGCGCGTCTCCGGGATAGACGATGTAGTCCCCCGGCCCGAGCTCCACCGGTTCCTCCGCCGGCCCGGCCGATGCCCGGCCGGTTCCGATGACCAGATGCTCGGTCGTACCGGGCCGGTGCGGGTCCGACCTGTGCGGCGGGCCCGGCTCGGCCGAGATGCGGTAGAGGTCGCGCCGGGCGTGCGGCGGACAGGAGGCGAGCAGTGTGACCCCGTAGCTGGCCTGCTCCGAGTAGGTGGCGGGGCCCTCCCCCGCCCTGATGACCTGGACGACCGTGCGCGGCGGGTCCACCAGGCGACTGAACGGCACGCCGAGCGCGGCCCCGAGCGCCCACAGGGTCTCCACGCCCGGGTTGCCCGCGCCCGACTCCAGCTGCGAGAGCGTGGACTTGGCGATGCCCGCCCGCTTCGCCAGCTCGGTCAGCGACAGACCGGCACGCTCACGCTCCCGGCGGATCGACGCCGCGATCAGCGCGATCAGGTCGAAGGACGCCTTCTCAGCCACGTGTTCGCTCCATACTTCCTATCGTTCGACTTGACGAACCCACTCAGTTTTGTTCACTGTACTGGACATGCATTCGCTATGGCGAACACTCGATCGCGGCACGCTCCGCGACATCGCCCTGGTCTGCCTCGCCGACGCCGTGGTGGGCGCCGCGTTCGGCGCGATCGCCGTGTCCGGCGGCCTGCCTCCGTGGGTGCCGGTCGCCATGTCCCTGCTGGTGTTCGCCGGAGGCGCCCAGTTCGCCGCCGTCGGCGTGGTGCTCTCGGGCGGCGCGCCGATCGCCGCCGTCGCGGCCGGGCTGGTGCTGAACGCACGCCTGCTGCCGTTCGGCTTCGCGGTCGGCGACGTCCTCCGCGGCAGGTGGTGGACGCGGCTCGCCGGCGCGCACCTCATGACGGACGAGGCGGTGGCCTTCGTGCTGCGCGACGGCGATCCCCGCCGGCGTCACGCCGCGTTCTGGGCCTGCGGGCTCGGTCTGTTCGTCAGCTGGAACGCGGCCGTCGTGCTCGGCGCGCTGGCCGGGCGCGGCATCGGCGACACGGCCGCGCTGGGCCTCGACGCGGCCTTCCCCGCGGTGCTGCTGGCTCTCGTCCTGCCCTCGCTCACCGGGCGGACCGAGCGAGCCGCACGGACCGAGCGAGCCGCGCGGACCGAGCGGAACGCCGCACGGACCGAGCGAGCCGCGCGGACCGAGCGGAACGCCGCCCTGCTCGGGGCGGCCGTCGCGGTGGCGGCCACGCCGTTCCTGCCCGCCGGCCTGCCGGTGCTGCTCGCCCTGACCGGTCTCGTGCTCACCGTGCGGGCCCCCTCCGGTTCGGAGGTCTCATGCCCCTGATCGCCGTCCTCGCGCTGGCCGCCGGCACCTACGCGTTCCGGCTGGCGGGTCCGGTGCTGCACCACAGGCTCCGGCTGCCCGGACGCCTGCGTCACCTGCTGTCCGTCACCGCGACCGTGCTGCTCGTCGCCCTGGTGGCCACCTCGGCCCTCACCGAGGGGCACGGCTTCGCCGGTTGGGCCAGGCTCGCCGGGGTGCTCGCCGCCGGGATCCTCGCGCTGCGGAAGGCGCCGTTCCCCCTGGTCGTCGTCCTCGCCGCCGCCACCACCGCTTTGCTGCGTCTATGCGGTATTGAGTAGGCATATCCGATTTTCAGGGAAGAACACGGCCATCTTGAATGCCAGACCGCCACCTTTCGCGTTCGCGCTGTAACAGGTGCTGGACTGCGACGATCTAATCGATGACCACGAATCACGCCGCGAGAATCGAGCGGAGACGTGATCACCCCTCCCGCAGAGCGCCGGTACGGCCTTGATCAGTCGGAGATCTCGTGAGTGCATGGCGCATCAGGCTCGCCGTCCTGCTCCTGGTCTTGGCGACTCCAGTGGCCATCGAGTTGATAATCGCGGCCGTCAGGAGCACTTTCAGCCCGGCCCGTGTGGTGCTGCAGGTCCTCGGTCTTGCGATATTGCTGGCGCTGGCCAGAGGAGCGGAGAGATTGGCGCGAAGAACGCAGATCTACTCCCTGATGCTGATTCCGCTCGTACTGATCGGCCTACTGAACATGGGGATCGGGGCGATTCTGCTGACCGGAGGCGACGACGGTTCCGGCGGTTTGGACCTCGGTGTCGCGGGTGGGCTGACGCTGGGAGGGGGACTCTTCGTCTTCGGCCTGTCGCTGTCGCTCGTGTATCTCGACATGAGAAGCGTCCACATCGCGCCCTTCCCGAGCGGGCCCGCCGCCGATGCGGGATATCGCCCCGTGGACGAGACTCTCACCCCCGAGGAGCATCTCACCGTCCATGAATACCGGCATTCGCCGCAGGACGTGAGTGAGCTGATCCTTCTGTGCCGACCGGAACTGAACGTCGAGGGCCTCCATTACGTGCAGGTATGTGCTCGCGACGGAATACTGCTGTCGGCCGACATCCTGAACCATCCCCTGCTCGCACGTTATTTCGGCGACACCGGAAAGGACCAGAGGAGGAACGTCTACATCAACGTGGGGAAGCAGGTGGGCTGGCTCATCAACGGCCTCAACGACTTCCTCGCGGACGCCGAGGGAGGGGTGCTCATCCGGACTGTCCTGGACGTCGAGAGGGGCGCCGTCTACTACTGCCGGATAGACGAGAACAAATATCTCATCGGGGTGACCCTGGATCAGAACGGTGTCCACGTCGCCGACAGCGCGACCCGTCTGCTCGCCGACAGGATACGCGGCTACTACAGCCTGCCGCCTCTCCAGCAGCCGAACGTCTGACGCAACGAGCCCTCGACATCGCCCGGCAGGGATACAAATGGTCGCACCTTTCCAGAACGTCGCCCCAGCGGTCGACACCTCTCCCCCGAACAGGCGGCGCGCCGTCGTGGCACGGCTCACCCTGTGGATCCTGTTCGGCGTGATAATCGGCCTGATGCCGCTCGTCTTCGACACGTTGCGGGCGACTTTGTCCGTACAGGGCTTCAGCGTGATCACGACCCTGGCCCGGGGACAACTGTTCATCTCGTCGGCGGCCATGTCCGCCGGAGCCATGGGCGAGTTGTTCTTCTCGTCCTCGACCCGGCGAGGCGACATGCTGCAGGTGATCGCCGGTTTCTTCTGCCTGCTGTGTTGCCTGGCCAACTCGGTCGCGTACACGCAGGTGCCGGTCGCCCAGCCCGCCGCCATAGTGACCCTGTCCCTGATCTTCTTTCCTCTCACCATCCTTGCCAGCGGCATCTGCATCGGAATGACGGCGGGACGATGAACATCGCATTGACCGTCTCCACGGTCCTCATGGGCGTCGGCACCGTGGGAGTGGTGGCCGCGGCCGCGATCTCCCGCCTGCTCGGCAGGAACGGTCCGCGGATGGGCGCCGGCCACGTGCTGCGATCCGAACAGTCGCCCTATCGTCGTCCCTGAGGCTCCGGTCTCCCGGGCGGCGCGGAAAGCGGGCGACGAAAAAGGGCGGTCGGATCGACCGCCCTTCGAGTGTGGTGGAGCTATGGGGATTCGAACCCCAGACCCCTTCCATGCCATGGAAGTGCGCTACCAGCTGCGCTATAGCCCCTTGCGACGCAGTCAGTGTATAGGAGTCCGCGCGAGGGTGGTAACCGGACGAGCCGACGTCACACAGCGGTGGGCGTGATACGTCTGGCATGACATGACCATCGAAGTCTTCACCGCACACCGGAGCCTGCTCGTCGGCGTGGCGTACCGCATCCTCGGCAGCGCCGCGGACGCGGAGGACGTGGTCCAGGAGGCATGGCTGCGCTGGGCGGACGTGGACGCCACGTCGGTGGCCGACCCGAAGGCCTACCTCGTGCGCGTCACCACCAACCTCGCCATCGACCGGCTGCGCCGGCTGCGGGCCAGGCGGCAGGCGTACGTCGGGCCCTGGCTGCCCGAGCCCGTCGTCGCCGCGCCGGACGCCGCAGATCCCGCCGAACGCGCCGACAGCCTCGAGCTGGCCCTCCTCGTCGTGCTGGAGACGCTGTCCCCGCTGGAACGGGCCGTGTTCGTCCTGCGGGAGGCGTTCGGCTTCTCCCACGCCGAGATCGCCGAGTTCCTCGGCCGGGGCGAGCCCGCCGTACGGCAACTCGCCCGGCGCGCCCGCGACCACGTGCGCGAACGCAGGCCGCGTTTCGACGTGGACCGGCGCGAGCGCCGCACGATCACCGAGCGCTTCGTGGCGGCCTGCGAGAAGGGGGACGTCGAGGCCCTGACGGCGCTGCTCACCGCGGACGTCCGCCTCGTCGGCGACGGCGGCGGCAAGGCGCGGGCGCCGCTGCGGGAGCTGGCCGGGGCCGTGCCGGTCGCCCGGTTCCTCCTCGCCATCGCGAGCCCCGGGGGCCGCCGGCGCTTCCTGGCGTCCATCGGGGCTCCCCCGGGCGTGGAGATGGACCTGGAGATCGCCGACGTCAACGGCGGGCCCGCGATCGTCGCCCGGCTGGACGGGCGGCCCGTCACCGTCGTCTCGCTGGTGGTCACCGCCGGACTGGTCGGCACCGTTTATCTCATCGCCAATCCCGAGAAGATGTCACGGCTCGGGGTCTCGGACGCGTCCGCAAGTGCATGAGAGACGACATCACGATCGTGGGCGGCGGGCTCGCCGGGCTGACCGCCGCCATCGCCTGCGCCGAGGGCGGCGCGTCCGTCGTCCTGCACGAGGCGCACCACACCCTCGGCGGACGCGCCCGGTCCACCGCCGCGCCGTACGTCGCGAACGAGGGCGTCCACGCCCTCTACGCGGACGGCCCGCCGTGGCGGTGGCTGGACGAACGGAGGCTGGTCCGGCCGTACGCGCTGCCCCGGCCGGGGCACCTGCTCCGGGCACGGTTCCGCCGCGACGGGAGGCTCACCGGACGGCCTCCGGCCGCACTGCTGCGGATGGCCGCCCGGCGCGGCCTCCGGGCGCCGGTGGAGGAGGACTTCGGGTCCTGGGCCACGCGCCACTTCGGCGAGGAGGCCGCCCGGATGGCCGCCGGGGCGACCGGAGTGGTGACCTACGACGCCGACCCCGGCAGGCTGTCGGCGGCGTTCGTCTGGGAGCGCCTCCTGCGCGTCGCGGCCCCGCGGTATCCGGCCGTACGGTATCTGGTCGGCGGCTGGGGACGGATGATCGACCGGATGGCGGCGTACGCCCGCGACCTGGGGGTGCGCGTCGAGACCGGGTCGAAGGTGGACCGGCTGCCGGACGGACGGGTGATCGTCGCCACCTCGCTCGACGCCGCACGCGGCCTGCTCGGCGACGGCTCGCTGCGCTGGGAGAGCGGGCGGGGGGTCCTCCTCGATCTCGGGTTGCGCGCGCACCCCCGGGACCTGTTCCTCGTCAGCGACCTGGACGAGGGCGGGTTCCTGGAGCGTTACTCGCTGCCCGACCGGTCGGTCGCCCCCCGCGGGGAGAGCCTGGTGCAGCTCGAACTGCCGGTGCGCCCCGGCGAGGCGAAGGGGACGGCGCTCGCACGGCTGGAGCGGATCGCCGACCTCGCCCTGCCGGGCTGGCGCGACCGGGTCACCTGGCGCCGTGAGTCGATCGCCGCCGGCCGCACCGGCGCCCTCGACCTGCCCGGCGCCTCGTGGCGCGACCGCCCGGCGGTCGAGCGCGGCGACGGCGTCTGGCTGGCCGGCGACCAGGTGGCCGCACCGGGCCTGCTGGCCGAGGTTTCGGTCACCAGCGCGCTCGCGGCGGCCCGGGCCGCCCTCGCCTCCCGATCGCGGTCCCGGCGGGCCGCCTGACGCAAACGAAACGGGCCCTTCCCCCGCCGGGGAAGGGCCCGTGTGATCACCGGGACCGGATCAGCCGAGGGCCCGGACAAGCCGAAAGCCCGGATCAGCCGAAAGCCCGGATCAGCCGAGAGCGGAGAGCAG
This sequence comes from Microbispora sp. ZYX-F-249, assembly GCF_039649665.1. NCBI lineage: Bacteria > Bacillati > Actinomycetota > Actinomycetes > Streptosporangiales > Streptosporangiaceae > Microbispora > Microbispora maris. Next base: position 178,836 of record NZ_JBDJAW010000008.1, read on the forward strand.
CCGGTCGTACTCGGCCTGCGTGACGCCCTCACGGTCGAGCCGATGACCGAGTGGCCCGGGTCCTTCCAGAGGTCTCGTCGAGCCCGTACCGGACCACGAGGCCCTCGTCCGCCGCCGAGGCGGCAGACGGGACGAGTGCCTCTGCTCCGAGCGTGAGGGCGGCCAGGCCGCCCATCACGCGTCAGAAGCCTTGCGCGAGCCGATAGTAGGCCTGGTTCCACCGCAGTTCCTTGACGAACTGGCGGGAGGTGGTCGCCTCGTCGATCACGAGCAGCTCGACGCCGAGCATGTCGGCGAAGTCGGTCAGCTCCTCGGACCCGATGGCCGAGGAGAGCACGGTGTGGTGCGGGGCGCCGGCTGTGATCCACGACTCCGCGGAGGTGCGCAGGTCGGGCCGGGGGCGCCACACGGCCCGGGCGACCGGCAGGGCGGGCAGCGGCTCGGGCGGCGCGACCACGTCGATCTCGTTGGCCACCAGGCGGAACCGCTCGCCCATGTCGGACAGGCCGACCACCACGGCGGGGCCGGGGGCGGCGTCGAACACCAGCCGCACCGGGTCCTCCCGCCCGCCGATGCTCAGCGGGTGGATCTCGCACGCGGGGGTGTCGGACGCGATCGTCGGGCAGACCTCCAGCATGTGCGCGCCGAGGATGAGCTCCTCGCCCGGAGTGAGGTGGTAGGTGTAGTCCTCCATGAAGGACGTGCCGCCGGGCCGGCCCGCCGACATGACCTTGAGCGTGCGCAGCAGCACCGAGGTCTTCCAGTCGCCCTCGCCGCCGAAGCCGTAGCCGTCGGCCATCAGCCGCTGCACGGCCAGGCCGGGGAGCTGGCGCAGCCCGCCCAGGTCCTCGAAGTTCGTGGTGAACGCCTTGAAGCCCCCGCCCTCCAGGAAGTGCCGCAGGCCCAGCTCGATGCGGGCCGCGTACCGCAGCGACTCGTGCCGCTCCCCGCCCGCGCGCAGCTCGGGCGCCATCCGGTAGAGGTCCTCGTACTCCTTCACGAGCGCGGACACGTCCGCGTCCGCGGCGGCGTCCACGGCCTCGACCAGCTCGTTGACCCCGTAGGTGTTCACCGACACCCCGAACCGCAGCTGCGCCTCGACCTTGTCGCCCTCGGTCACGGCGACGTCCCGCATGTTGTCGCCGAACCGGGCCAGGCGCAGCGAGCCGACCTCCGCCCGGCCCGCCGCCGCCCGCGCCCAGGTGGCGATGCGCCCGGCCACGGACGGGTCGCTGACGTGCCCGGCGATGGTCTTGCGCGGCACGCCGAGGCGCGTCTGGATGTAGCCGAACTCGCGGTCGCCGTGGGCGGCCTGGTTGAGGTTCATGAAGTCCATGTCGATGGAGCTCCACGGCAGCTCCACGTTGGCCTGCGTGTGCAGGTGCACCAGCGGCTTGCGCAGCGCGTCAAGCCCGGCGATCCACATCTTGGCCGGGGAGAACGTGTGCATCCACGCGATCAGGCCGATGCAGTCGTCGTCACCGTTGGCCTCCAGGCACACGCGGCGGATGGCCGCCGCGTCGGTGAGCACGGGCCGCCACTCGAGCTCGAACGGCAGCGCCTCGCCCAGCTGCTCGGCGATGCGCCGGGACTGCTCGGCCACCTGCCGCAGCGTCTCCTCGCCGTACAGGCCCTGGCTGCCGGTCAGAAACCATAGCCTCACAGGTGACTCCTCTGTCCATAGACGTTCTGGTAGCGGTCGTACAAGCTGTCGATGTCGCTCTGGGCGATCGGCAGCGGCTCGCCGAGCTGGCGGGAGATGTGCACGGTGCGAGCCACGTCCTCGCACATCACGGCGGCCTTCACCGCCGCCTTCGGCGACTCGCCGATCGTGAACACCCCGTGGTTCTGCATCAGCACCGCCGGGGAGCGGTGCCCGGTCAGGGTCTCGACGATCCCCTTGCCGATGTCGTCGTTGCCGATGAGGGCGAACGGCCCGACGGGGATCTCCCCGCCGAACTCGTCGGCCATCGCGGTGAGCACGCACGGGATCGCCTCACCGCGGGCCGCCCACGCCGAGGCGTACGTGGAATGGGTGTGCACCACGCCGTTCACCTCCGGCATGTGCCGGTAGACGTACGCGTGCGCGGCCGTGTCGCTGGAAGGGGCCAGGTCGCCCTCGACGAGGTTGCCGTCGAGGTCGCAGACCACGATCGACTCGGGGGTCAGGTCGTCGTACGACACGCCGCTGGGCTTGATGACGAACAGGTCCTCGCCGGGCACCCGGCCCGAGACGTTGCCCGCCGTCCACACCACCAGGCCGTACCGCACCAGCTCGGCGTGGAGATTGCAAACGGTTTCGCGAAGGTCATCGATCATGCACTGGCCTCGTTCCTGATCGCGCGGAGCCGGTGGAGCATGCCGCCGTCCGCGAAGTGGTCGTGCAGCCTGCGATATTCGGCGTACAGCCGGTCGTAGGCGTCGGCCCGCCCGGCGTCGGGCACGTAGGCGGCGGCCTCGCGCTTGCCCATCGCCGCCGCGGCGGCCGTGATGTCGGGGTAGGCGCCCGCCGCGACGGCGGCGTGGATCGCCGAGCCGAGGGCCGGCCCCTGGTCCGAGCCGATCACCGACAGCGGGCGGCGCAGCACGTCGGCGTACGTCTGCATGAGGAAACGGTTCTTGAGCAGGCCGCCGGCGACCACGAACTCCTCGACCGGCACCCCCGACGCCTCGAACGTCTCCACGATCGTCCGGGCGCCGAACGCGGTGGCCTCGATGAGGGCGCGGTAGACGTCCTCCGGGCGCGTCGCGAGCGTCTGCCCGACGATGACGCCGGACAGGGTGTGGTCGACCAGGACCGAGCGGTTGCCGCCGTGCCAGTCGAGCGCGACCAGCCCGTGCTGCCCGACCTTCTGCTCGGCGGCGAGGGAGGTCAGGTACTCGTGCGGGCCGGTCCCCGCCTCCGCCGCCCGTTCCGCGTAGGAGGCGGGCACGCAGTTGTCCACGTACCAGGCGAAGATGTCGCCCACGGCGGACTGGCCCGCCTCGTAGCCCCACAGCCCGGGGACGATGCCGTCGCGGACGACGCCGCACATGCCGGGGACCTCGGCGAGTTGGTCGGAGCACATGACGTGACAGGTCGAGGTGCCCATGATGGCGACCATCTGCCCCGGCCGCACCGCGTCGGCCGCCGCGGCGGTGACGTGGGCGTCGACGTTGCCGACCGCGACCGCGATGCCCTCGGGCAGCCCCGTCCACTCGGCGGCCCGCGCGGTCAGGTGACCGGCGAGGCCGCCGAGCGGAGCGAGATCCTGGCCGAGCTTCCGGGTGAAACCGGAGAAGGCGGGATTGAGCGCGGCCAGGAAGTCCTCGGACGGATAGCCGCCGTCCTGGTGGATGGCCTTGTACCCGGCGGTGCAGACATTGCGGGTCTCCACCCCGGTGAGCTGCCAGATGATCCAGTCGGCCGCCTCGATCCAGCGGTCGGCCCGGTCGTACAGCTCCGGGTCCTCCTCCAGCAGCTGCAGGCCCTTGGCGAAGGCCCACTCGGAGGAGATCTTGCCGCCGTATCGCGGCAGCCACGACTCGCCGCGCTCGGCGGCCAGCGCGTTGATCCGGTCGGCGTGGGGCTGCGCCGCGTGGTGCTTCCAGAGCTTCGGCCAGGCGTGCGGACGTTCGGGGAACTCCTCGCACAACGGGTGGCCGTCGGCGGTCGCGGGCAGGATCGTGCAGGCCGTGAAGTCCGTGCCGATGCCGATCACCTGCTCGGCCGGGACCTGGGCGGCGGCCAGCGCCTTCGGCACGGCGTGCCGAAGCACGTCGATCCAGTCGGCCGGCGACTGAAGGGCCCAGTCGGGGCCGAGGCGGACGCCGGAGCCCGGCAGCGCGTCCTCGATCACGCGATGGGCGTACTCGTGGACGGCGCCGCCCACCTCCTCGCCGTCGCTCACCCGCACGACGACCGCGCGCCCGGACAGCGTGCCGTAGTCGACGCCGATGACATAGCGGTTGTTGTTAGCGTTCACATTGAACTCCAGGGACTTTGGGGGGCGTCCGGATCATGTCCAGGGGCTTCGGCCTCACCACCAAGCCGGCTCTCAGGAGCAGGTGCTCGTCGCGGTGGGGCCCGCGCTGATCTCACCAGCACCTCGATGCGATGACGACCTGCGTGCTGCAGAGCGGGCTTCAGGCGTCGATCCTGCCCTCGATAGGTTTCCTGTCGGCGACTTATTCGATCAGCGTGAGGCACCTGCCCTGCGCTTGGTCCACACGTCGAACGCCACGGCGGCGAGCAGGACGGCGCCCTTGACAAGCATGACCCGCTCACTGGGCGAGCCGATCAGGGACATGCCGTTGTTGATCACCGCCATGATCAGACCACCCGTGATCGCACCCACGACCTTGCCCACGCCGCCCTGCACGGCCGCGCCGCCGATGAAGGCCGCCGCGATCGCGTCCAGCTCGAAGCTGTTGCCCGCCGTCGGACCCGCCTGGTTGAGCCGGCCGGCGAAGATGACGCCGGCGATGGCCGAGAGCACGCCCATGTTGACGAAAATCCAGAAGACGACGGACTTGACCTTCACGCCGGACATCACGGCCGCCTGCAGGTTGCCGCCGATCGCGTAGATCTGCCGGCCGAACACCGTGCGGTTGGCCATCAGCGAATACCCCAGCACGAGCACGGCCAGCAGCACCAGCACCCATGGCAGGTTCTTGAAGCGGGCGAGCTGCACCACGACGAAGAGGATCAGCGCGGCTCCGGCGGCCATCTTCAGCGCGAACAACGCGACGGGCTCGACCGTCTGGCCGTAGCCCTTCCGGGCATTGCGTGTGCGCCACTGCGCCACGACCATGCCGGCGATCGCGACCAGGCCGATCAACAGGCTGAACAGGTCCGCGCCGCCGAGCGGACCGAGGCCGATGTTGCCGAGGTAGCCGTCGGTGAAGCCGTTCGCCAGCGTGCGGACCTGGTCGGGGAACGGGCCGATGCCCTGGTTGCCCAGCACGGTCAGGGTCAGCGCCCGGAACAGCAGCATGCCGGCCAGAGTCACGATGAACGCGGGGATGCCGAAGTAGGCGATCCAGTATCCCTGCCAGGCCCCGATCAGCCCGCCGGCGACAAGCGTGATCAGCAGGGCCAGCGGCCAGGGCATGCCCATGTTCACCATGAGCACGGCGGCCAGCGCCCCGGTGACCGCGACCACCGAGCCGACCGACAGATCGATGTGCCCGGCGATGATGATCAGGATCATCCCGATCGCGAGGATCAGGACGTAGGAGTTCTGAACGATGATGTTGGATATGTTCTGCGGCTGGAGCAACGCGCCGTCGGTCAGCACCGAAAACAGCACGATGATCAGCGCGAAGGCGATGTAGATACCGCTCGAGCGCAGGTTGATCGACAGTCCGCCGAGCGACACCCGTCCCGGCTGCCGTGGCGATCCCCCGTCGCCCTTGGCGCCGACCTGCACGTCGGCGGGCGTGATGCTGCTCATCCGAGCTACTCCTGTCCCTTGGTCATGAGATACATGAGGCGTTCCTGCGTGGCTTCCCCGCGCGGCACTTCCCCGGTGACGCGCCCCTCGGAGAGCGTGTAGATGCGGTCGCACAGGCCAAGCAGCTCAGGCAGCTCAGAAGAGATCACCAGTACGGCCTTGCCCTGGTCGGCCAGGCGGTTGATGATCGTGTAGATCTCGTACTTCGCACCGACGTCGATGCCCCTCGTGGGCTCGTCGAGGATGAGCACGTCCGGCTCGGTCAGGATCCACTTGGAGAGGACGACCTTCTGCTGGTTGCCGCCGCTCAGCTTGCCGACGACGCTGTTGACGCCGGGCGCCTTGATGTTCATGCTCTTGCGGAACTGCTCGGCGACGCGGAATTCCTCGTTCTCGTTGACCCACCCGCGCCGGGACAGGCCCCTGAGTCCGGCGGCGCTGACGTTCCGCTTGATGTCCTCGATGAGGTTGAGGCCGTACCTTTTGCGGTCCTCGGTGGCGTAGGCGATGCCGTGCTTGATCGCGTCCTGGACGGTGCGGATCTCGATCGGCTTGCCGTCCTTGAAGATCCTGCCGGAGATGTGGGTCCCGTACGTCCGCCCGAACACGCTCATCGCCAGTTCGGTGCGTCCGGCGCCCATCAGCCCCGCCAGTCCCACGATCTCCCCGCGGCGCAGCCTGAGCGAGGCCCCGTCGACCACTTTCCTGCCGGGCTGGCTGGGGCTGTAGACCGTCCAGTCCTCGATCCGGAACGCCTCCTCGCCGATCGCCGGTTCCCGCACCGGGAAGCGGTTGTCGAGAGCGCGGCCGACCATGCCGGAGATGATGCGGTCCTCGGTCACGTCGTCGCCGGCCATGTCGAGCGTCTCGATGGTGCGGCCGTCGCGGATGATCGTGACGGCGTCGGCGATGGCGATCACCTCGTTGAGCTTGTGTGAGATGATCACGCAGGTGATGCCCTCGTCCCTGAGCCCGCGCAGCAGGTCGAGCAGGTGCGCCGAGTCGTCGTCGTTGAGCGCCGCGGTCGGCTCGTCGAGGATGAGGAGCTTGACCTCCTTCGACAGCGCCTTGGCGATCTCCACGAGCTGCTGCTTGCCCACGCCGATGTCGGAGATGAGCGTCGTCGGATTCTCGCGCAGGCCGACCCGCTTCGTCAGCTCGCCGGCCTCGTAGTTGGTGCGGTTCCAGTCGATCACGCCGCGTTTGGCCCGCTCGTTGCCCAGGAAGATGTTCTCGGCGATCGACAGCTGCGGGCTGAGCGCCAGCTCCTGATGGATGATGACGATGCCCGCGTGCTCGCTGTCGCGGATGCCGCCGAACTCGCAGCGCCTGCCCTCGAAGGTGATCTCACCTTCGTACTCGCCGTGCGGGTACACCCCGGACAGCACCTTCATCAGCGTCGACTTGCCCGCGCCGTTCTCGCCGCAGATCGCGTGGATCTCGCCCCGCCGCACGGACAGGTTGACGTCCTGTAGCGCCTTCACTCCCGGGAACGTCTTGGTGATCCCGCTCATCCGCAAGATGTGCTCGGTCATATTGCCCCTCGCTCAGGGAGGGCCCGGAGAGACGCCTCCCCGGGCCCGGATCCCCTACTTGAGCTGGTCCTCGGTGTAGTAGTTGCTGCCGACGAGGACGTCCTTGTAGTTGCCCTTGTCGACGATCACCGGGTCCAGCAGGTACGACGGGACGACCTTGACGCCGTTGTTGTAGTCCTTGTCGTTGTTCACCTCGGGCTTGCCGCCCTTCAGCACCGCGTCGGCCATCTTCACGGTCTGCTCCGCGAGGTTGCGGGTGTCCTTGAAGATGGTGGAGTACTGCTCGTCGGCGATGATCGACTTGACCGACTGAAGCTCGGCGTCCTGGCCGGTGACGATCGGGTACGGCTTGCCGTAACCGGAGCTCTTCAGCGCCGACAGGATGCCGATGGACAGCCCGTCGTACGGGGAGAGCACGCCGTCGACCTTGGTGTCGCCGGTGTAGGTCTTGGTGAGGATGTCCTCCATGCGCTTCTGCGCGGTGGCGGGGTCCCACCGGAGGATGGCGGCCTGCTTGAAGTCCGTCTGGCCGCTCTTGATCACCAGCGTGCCGTCATCGATCTTCGGCTGCAGCACCGACATGGCGCCGTTCCAGAAGAAGGTCGCGTTGTTGTCGTCGGGCGAGCCGCCGAACAGCTCGACGTTGAACGGTCCCTTCTTGCCGTCCTCGACGCCGAGGCCCTTCAGCAGCGACGTCGCCTGCTGCACGCCGACCTTGAAGTTGTCGAAGGTGGCGTAGTAGTCGACGTTCGGGCTGTTGCGGATGAGCCGGTCGTAGGCGATGACCGGGATCTTGTTGTCCGCGGCCTGCTGCAGCTGCGAGGTGATCGCGGTGCCGTCGATCGAGGCGATGATCAGGAGCTTGGCGCCCTTGGTGATCTGGTTCTCGATCTGGTTCGCCTGGGTCGGGATGTCGTTCTCCGCGTACTGCAGGTCGACCTGGTAGCCCAGCTTCTCGAGCTGCTGCTTGACGTTGTCGCCGTCGTGAATCCAGCGCTCGGACGACTTCGTCGGCATGGTGACGCCGATCAGGGCGCCGGCGTTGCCGGCGGCGGTGGACGCCGAGGCCTGGGCGTCCACCGTCTTCTGGCTGGAGCCGCAGGCCGTCATGGTCACGGCGACCGCGATGGCGGACACCACGCCCCCGATACGTGCCAATCTCATGTGCTTCTCCTTGTTGGTGAGGGCACGGCAGAGCTGGGTGTGGCTGCTGCCGATGGAGGGAGTGGGTTCACAGAACCTACCAAATCGACTCAAAGTTCACTGGTGTGACCTGCATCTTTGCCAAATCTATAGACGCATCGTCGGCATGTCGCGGTGCTCACCGGCGTGAGCGACCCAGGAACAGCCGTTGCAGCAGGATGAAGGCGAACAGCAGCACGCCGATGAAGATCTTGGTCCACCACGAGCTCAGCGTGCCCTCGAAACTGATGATCGTTTGAATCAGGCCGAGCACGAGCACGCCGAGCACGGTGCCGAGCAGATAGCCGCTGCCGCCGGTGAGGAGCGTGCCGCCGATGACGACCGCCGCGATCGCGTCCAGTTCCATGCCGACGGCGCTGAGCCCGTAGCCCGACAGGGAGTAGAAGGCGAACAGCAGGCCGCCGAGGGCGGAGCAGAAGCCGCTGATCGTGTAGACGGCGATCTTCGTGCGGGCCACCGAAAGGCCCATCAGGAGCGCCGACTGCTCGCTGCCGCCGGTCGCGTAGACGCTGCGGCCGAGCCGGGTGTAGTGCAGCACGAACGCCGCGATCAGCACGACCACGACGGCGATCAGCGCGCTCGGGGAGACCGACAGGTCGCCGCCGAGGCCGATCCGCGTCTGGGCGATCGCGGTGAACGTCTCGTTCTCGATCGGGATCGAGTCGGTGCTGATCGTGTAGCACAGGCCGCGGGCGAGGAACATCCCGGCCAGCGTGACGATGAACGGCTGGATCTCGAAGTAGTGAATGATCGCGCCCATGCCCAGGCCCAGCACCGCGCCGATCACCAGCACCAGGGCGATGACCCCCGGCGCCGGCCAGCCGTCCTTCAGCAGGCTCGCCGCGATCATGGTGGAGAGCGCGACGACGGACCCGACCGACAGGTCGATGCCGCCGGTGAGAATGACGAACGTCATCCCGACCGCGACCACCAGCAGGAAGGCGTTGTCGATGAAGACGTTGAGGATGATCTGCCCGGTGGCGAAGTTCTCGTAGCGGATGCCTCCCGCCACGAACATCGCCACGAACAGGCCCGCGGTCACCAGGACCGGGATGTACTTCTGCGGGACCGCGCGACGCAGGCCCGGCAGGCCGGTGATGCTCGTCACGCCGAGACCCTCACCTTCTCTTCGGTCGCCGGGCGCGCCTCGACCGGGCGCATGCGGCGTTGGAAGACCTTCGCGCGGAAGGCCGGGGACTGGATCAGGCAGACCACGGTCACCACGAGCGCCTTGAACAGCAGCGTGGTCTCCGGCGGAACGCCGATCGAGTAGATCGTGGTGGTCAGCGTCTGGATGATGAGGGCGCCCAGCACGGTGCCGCTCAGGGAGAACCGGCCGCCGGCCAGCGAGGTGCCTCCGATGACGACGGCGAGGATGGCGTCCAGCTCGATCCACAGGCCGGCGTTGTTGCCGTCGGCGCTGGAGACGTTCGAGCTGATCATCAGGCCCGCGATGCCGGCGCACAGCCCGCAGAAGGTGTAGACCATGATCAGCACGCCGCGGGCGCTGATGCCGGCCAGCCGGCTCGCCTCGGCGTTGCCGCCGACGGACTCGATCAGCAGGCCCAGCGCCAGCCGCCGGGTGAGGAACGCGGTGAGGGCGAGGACCACCGCCACGATGATGATGCCGAACGGCAGCGTCAGCCAGTAACCACCGCCGATCAGCTTGTACGGCGAGCTGTTCACCGTGGTGATCTGGCCGTCGGTGATGAGCTGCGCCAGACCGCGCCCGGCGACCATCAGGATCAGCGTCGCGATGATCGGCTGGATCCCGATGCCCGCGACGAGGAAGCCGTTCCACGCGCCGAGGACCACCGACAGCACGAGCGCGAGGCCCACGGCCCCGAGCACACCGGTCACCGAGTTCTGGTCCGACAGGTCGCTGATGCGCAGGCAGGCCAGGGCGCCGGCGATCGCCACGACGGAACCGACCGACAGGTCGATGCCGCTGGTGGCGATGACGAGCGTCATGCCGAGCGACACCAGGATCAGCGGAGCGCCGAACCGGACGATGTCGATCAGGCTGCCGTAGAGGTGCCCATCCTTCATCTGGACCTTGAAGAAGTTGTCGGTGAAGAACAGGTTCAGCGCCAGCAGCGCCACCAGGATCAGCAGGGGCCAGAACAGGCGATGTTTGAGGAACCCTCTCATGACCGAGCTCCGCTCGCGATCGTCTCCGTCAGGCTGTCGGTGGTCAGGCGTTCGTCGTTGTCGATCTGGGCGACCAGCTTGCGGTCGCGCAGCACGCCGACCTTGTGGCTGAGCCGCAGCACCTCCTCCAGTTCGGCGGAGATGAACAGCACGGCCATCCCACCGTCGGAGAGCTCGGCGACCAGGCGCTGGATCTCGGCCTTGGCGCCGACGTCGATGCCGCGGGTCGGCTCGTCGAGGATGAGCAGGCGGGGCTCCAGGATGAGCCAGCGGGCCAGCAGCACCTTCTGCTGGTTGCCGCCGCTGAGGTTCCTGATGAGCTGGTCGGGGTTGGCCGGGCGGATGTTCAGCGCGGCGATGTACTTGTCGACCAGCTCGTCCTGCCTGCGCCGCGGGATCGGCCGGGTCCAGCCACGCGCGGCCTGCAGGGCGAGGATGAGGTTCTCCCGGACGGTGAGGTCGGGGACGAGCCCTTCGGCGCGCCTGTTCTCCGAGCAGAAGGCCAGCTTCCGGGAGACCGCGGCCCGGGGCGTGCGCAAGCTGACCTGCTCGCCGCCGATCTTCAGCGCGCCCGTGCCCGCGTGGTCGGCCCCGAACAGCAGCCGGGCGACCTCCGTACGGCCCGAGCCGAGCAGCCCGGCCAGGCCGACGACCTCGCCCTCGTGGATGGTGAGCGTGAACGGCTCGATCGCCCCGGAGCGGCCCAGCTCGACGGCCTCCACCAGCGGCGCGGCCTCGCGGGCCGGCGGGCGGCCCTCCAGTTTCTCCAGGTCGGCCAGCTCACGGCCGATCATCTTGCCGACCAGCTCGACCTGGCTGAGCTCGCTCGTGAGGTACTCCCCCACGAGCTTGCCGTTGCGCAGGATCGTCATCCGGTCGGAGATCTCGTAGATCTGGTCGAGGAAGTGCGAGACGAACAGGATCGCGATGCCCTCCTCCTTGAGCCGGCGCATCACCCGGAAGAGCTGGGCGACCTCCCCGGCGTCGAGGCTGGAGGTGGGCTCGTCGAGGATGAGCACCTTCGCGTCGATGTCCACCGCGCGTGCGATCGCCACCATCTGCTGGATCGCCAGCGAGTACGACGACAGAGGGGCCGACACGTCGAGGTCGAGGTCGAGCCGGGCGAGGATCTCCGCCGCCCGGCGGCGCATCTTCTTCCATAGGATCCGGCCGAAGCTGCGCGGCTCACGGCCGATGAAGATGTTCTCCGCCACCGACAGGTTCGTGCAGAGGTTGACTTCCTGGTAGACGGTGCTGATCCCCGCGTGCTGGGCGGCGAGCGGGCTGTGGAAGACGACGCGCCTGCCCTCCAGCTCGATCTCGCCGGCGTCGATGTCGTACACGCCGGTCAGTACCTTGATCAGGGTCGACTTTCCTGCGCCGTTCTCTCCCATCAGCGCGTGGACCTCGCCCGGCAACAGCCGGAAGTCGACGCCGTCCAGTGCCTTCACACCGGGGAACTGCTTGCCGATCCCGCTCATCCGCAGGATCGGCGCGGGTGCGGCCATGCGGCGCCCCTCTCTCTCCTCTGTGTTTCCCGCTCACCATCGGGACGCTCACGCCCGCCTGGTCGTGCCGGAGGCGCGCAGATGAACGCCTCCCTCGTCGCGCTTGGTCGCTTCGCTCCCGCGCACTCCTCGGTCCGGATCGGCGGCGCGCCCCTCAGGATCGCTCGGTCCTCGTGGGAAGGGCCGCCCCCCGCGGGGGGAGCGGCCCGGAACCCGATCAGTACTTGCGGTTGGGCAGGGCCTCCTTGGCCTGCTCCTGGGTGAAGGTGGTCTCCTCGGTCACCACCCGCTGGGGCACCTGCTCACCCTTGACGACCTTCTTGGCGAGGTCCATGAGCTGGGTGCCGAGCAGCGGGGAGCACTCGACGATGTAGTTGATCTTGCCGTCGGCGAGGGCCTGCATGCCGTCGTGGACCGCGTCGACCGTGATGATCTTGATGTCCTTGCCGGGCACCTTGCCCGCGCCCTCGATCGCCTCGATGGCGCCGAGACCCATGTCGTCGTTGTGCGCGTACAGCACGTCGATCTTGGGGTTGGACTTGAGGAAGGCCTCCATGACCTCCTTGCCCTTGGCGCGGGTGAAGTCTCCGCTCTGCGAAGCGATGACCTTGAACTTCGGATCGGCGGAGATGACCTCCTGGAAACCGGACTTGCGGTCGTTGGCGGGCGCGGAGCCGGTGGTGCCCTCAAGCTGGACGATGTTCACCTCGTCCTTGCTGTCCTTGTACTGGTCCACCAGCCACTGGCCGGCCTTCTTGCCCTCCTCGACGAAGTCCGAGCCGAGGAAGGTCTTGTACAGGCTGGTGTCCTTGGAATCCACGGCCCGGTCGGTGAGGATGACCGGGATCTTCGCGTTCTGCGCCTCCTTGAGGACGGTGTCCCAGCCCGACTCGACCACCGGCGAGAAGGCGATCACGTCGACCTTCTGCTGGATGTAGGAGCGGATGGCCTTGATCTGGTTCTCCTGCTTCTGCTGAGCGTCGGAGAACTTCAGCTCGATGCCGGCGGTCTTGGCCGACTCCTGGATGTCCTTGGTGTTGGCGGTACGCCAGCCACTTTCCGCGCCGACCTGGGCGAAGCCCATGACGATCTTGTCGTCGCCGCCGGACGAGCCGCCCGCCGACGTCGAGCCGTCGTCGCTGCTGCCGCAACCGGCCATCGTCAGGGCCGTGGCGCCGGCCAGGATCAGTGCCGAGAACCTCTTCAACACTGGGGGGATCCTTTCATTTCTGTTAGCGCTAACACCCCAGGTGGGCGCAGCGCTGATTATTCGTTGTCTCCGTACGGCTAGAGCGCGGCGGTGCTTCCCCTGAGCACGAACTGGGGAGGCACGACGAGACGCTCGTGAGGGAGCGGCTCGCCCGACTCGATCTGCCTGAGCAGCACGTCGATGCTGCGCCTGCCGACGGCCCCGAAGTCCTGTCTGATGGTGGTGAGCGGCGGGGAGAAGAACTCCGACTCAGGGATGTCGTCGAAGCCCACGATGCTGATCTGCTCGGGGACCTTCACCCCCTCCTCCGTGAACGCGCGCAGGAGGCCGAGCGCCATCTGGTCGTTGGCGACGAACACCGCGGTGACGTCGCCGGCCATGGCGGCGAGCTGCTTGCCGGCCCGGTAACCCGAGCGCGGGCTCCAGTCGCCGGTCAACGGGCCGGGGACGGGCCGGCCCGCGGCGGTCAGGACCCCGCGCCAGCCCTCGATCCGGCCCTCGGCCTCCAGCCAGTCCGCCGGGCCGCTGACATGCCAGACGGTCTCGTGCCCGAGGTCGAGCAGGTGCGAGGTCGCCAGCCTGGCGCCCTCGACCTGGTCGACGCTGACCACGGAGACGTCGCCCTGATGCCAGCCCTCGACGGCCACGGCGGGCATGCCCGCCGGCAGGTCGTCGAGCGCCCGGGCCGCCGAACGCTGCGGGGCGACGACGACGATGCCGTCCACCCCCTGCTCGGCGAGGTAGCCGATCGCGTCGTTCACGCCGGCCCTGTCGATGGTTCGCAGACTCACGATGCTGACGAAGTAGCCCGCGTCCCTCGCGGCCTGTTCGATTCCGTATACCGTGCTCGCGGGGCCGTACAGCGTCGTGTCGAAGCTGACCACGCCCAGCGTGCGCGAGTGCTTGGTGACCAGTGCCCGGGCGACGAGGTTGCGGCGGTAACCGAGCTGGTCGATGGCCCGCATGACCCGGGTGCGGGTCTCGGCGCGGACGTTCGGATGGTCGTTGAGCACCCGCGAGACCGTCTGGTGCGACACCCCGGCCAGCCTGGCCACGTCGGCCATGACGGGCGGGCGGCGGTCGACGTTCGGTCTCACTGGCGCTCCTCTCAAGTGCTTGGGAAGACTGTGAGCGTTAACACGACCTCTCGTCAAGGAGGCGGCCGGTTACGGTCCGGTCACACCGAAACATCGCGTTAACGTCCTATTGACGGACATGCCATAGGGCTTTTAACTGGGGGCCGAATCCAGCTTGTTAGCGCTCACTCTGCGCCCACCCGGCGATGTTAGCGCTAACAGAACCCGGAGGAGCCCCCCGAATGAGCAGAAAGGCCTGGTCACTGGCCTTGTCGGCGGCCCTGTTGAGTGGCACGGTGAGCGGTGCGCTGGGGGGCGTGGTCCTCACCACGCCCGCTCGGGCCGAAACCGCCGACCCGATCCCCGCGGGCGCGGCCGTCGACCGGTTCGACGCCGCCGCGCTCGGTCCCGACTGGCAGGTCCTCAACCCCGACGACACGCAGTGGTCGCTGCGCGAGCAGCCCGGCAGCCTGCGACTGCACTCGCTGAAAGGCGACACCTACCAGACCGACAACTCGGCCAAGAACATCTTCCTCATGGACGTCCCGGCCGGAGACTTCGAGGTCGTCGCGAAGTTCAGCGCCCCGGTCGCGCTCGACTACCAGAGCGCCGGCATCTTCGCCTGGCAGGACTGGGACAACTACGTCCGCGCCGGCCTCGCCCACGTCGGATCCTCCGGCGGCAACGTGATCGAGACCGACACCGAGGTCAAGGCGGCCTTCACCGCGGCGTTCGCGAGCCGCCCCGGCTCGGCCGGGGAGATCCTGAAGCTGACCAGGTCGGGCAACGAGTTCACCAGCGCCTACTGGGACGGCTCCGGCTGGGCGCAGGCGTCCAAGGTGGCCGCCACGCTCGACGTCAGGCAGGTCGGCCTGTTCGCGCTGTCCGCGCAGAACGGCACGCCCATAACAGCCGACTTCGACTACTTCGCCGTCAAGACGGCCGAGGGCAGGGCGGTCGTACCGTCCGGGCCGTTCGCGCTGCGCGCGGCCGGCGCGACGCCGTACCTGTCGGTCGCCGAGGACGGGCGGGTGACCGCCTCCGGTGCCCAGGGCATGACGAGCCTCGCGCTCACCGCCGAGGACAAGGGCGACGGCACGGTGGCGCTCAAGGACCTGAACGGCAAGGGCTACCTGCGCGTCGCCGACGACTCCACGCTGCGCCTCGGCTCTGCGGCCGGAGCGTTCCAGCTGCGTGACGCGGGCGGCGGCAAGGTGTACCTGTCCGCCGGGGACAAGCAGGTCGCGGTGGACGACGGCACGCTCGTCGCCACGGCGCAGGACTCGGCGGCACAGGGAACGAAGTTCCAGGTCGAGGGTTACGCCAAGGACGTCGGCGAGCTCACGGTGGACACCACCGCGGCCGGCACCAAGGTCGGCCCCAACCTGTACGGCATCTTCTACGAGGACATCAACCACGCGGCCGACGGCGGCCTGTACGCCGAGCTCGTGCAGAACCGGTCCTTCGAGTTCAACTCGGTCGACAACCGGAGCTACAACGGCCTGACCGCGTGGACCAAGGTCGAGCGCGGGGGCGCGACCGGCACGGCCGCGGTCAGCGGCGACCACCCGCTGAACGACAACAACCGCAACTTCCTGCGGCTCGACATCGCCACGCCCGGCACCGGCGTCGGTGTGCGCAACGCCGGCTTCAACAGAGGCATCGCCGTGCAGGCCGGCAAGGCGTACGACCTGTCGCTGTTCGCCCGGCGCACCAGCGGCGGCCCGATCACCGCGACGATCGAGAACGCCGACGGCTCGCAGGTGTACGGCACCGCCACGATCGACGCGCAGTCGGCCGAGTGGAAGAAGTACACCGCGACGATCACCGCGAGCGAGACCAGCGACGCGGCACGCCTGGTCGTGCTGGCCGGCGGTTCCGGCCGGGTCGACCTCGACATGATCTCGCTGTTCCCGGAGGACACCTTCAAGGGCCGCCCGAACGGCATGCGCAAGGACCTCGCCGAGACGATCGCGGCGCTCAAGCCGCGTTTCCTGCGCTTCCCCGGCGGCTGCGTGACCAACGTCGGCACCTACGACCCGTACTCGCTCACCCAGGACCGGCGCCGCATCTACCAGTGGAAGGAGACGCTCGGCCCGGTCGAGGAGCGGCCGACCAACTTCAACTTCTGGGGCTACAACCAGACGTACGGCATCGGCTACTACGAGTACTTCCAGTTCGCCGAGGACCTGGGCGCCGAGGCGCTGCCGGTCCTGTCGGTGGGGGTCAACGGCTGCAACGAGAACCGGCCGCTGACCGACGAGACCACGTTGCGGCGCTGGGTCCAGGACACGCTCGACCTCATCGAGTTCGCCAACGGCCCGGCCGACACCACCTGGGGCGCCAAGCGGGCCGCGATGGGACACCCCAAGCCGTTCGGCCTGAAGTACATCGGCCTCGGCAACGAGGAGATCTACAACGAGTTCTTCACGAACTATCCCAAGTTCGCGAACGCGATCCGGGCCAAGTATCCGGACATCAAGATCCTTTCGAACTCCGGCCAGACCTCCCAGGGCACCTGGTTCGACCGCATGTGGCAGTTCGCGCGTGACCAGAAGGCCGACCTGGTCGACGAGCACTACTACAACGACCCGAGCTGGTTCCTGGCCAACAACCACCGCTACGACACCTACGACCGCAACGGCCCGCACGTCTTCGTCGGGGAGTACGCCTCGAAGGGCAACACCTACTGGAACGCGCTGACCGAGGCGTCGTACCTGACCGGCATCGAGCGCAACTCCGACGTCGTCGAGCTCGCGTCGTACGCGCCGCTGCTGTCCAACGTCGACTACGTCAACTGGACGCCGGACCTCATCTGGTTCGACAACGACCAGGTGTACGGCTCGCCCAGCTACTACGTGCAGCGCATGTTCTCCCGCAACGTGGGCGACACCGTGCTGCCGAGCACGTACAAGGCGAGCCCCCTGCCGGTGGACGACATCAAGGGCGCCATCGGCCTCGGCTCCTGGAGCACCCAGGTCCGCTACGACGACGTCAAGGTGACCGCAGCCGACGGCACGGTCCTGTTCAGCGACGACTTCTCGGACGGCGCGGGCAGGTGGACTCCGGGTCAGGGGACGTGGGGCGTGCAGGACGGCGCGTACGTCCAGTCGGCCAACGTGACCGACGCCCGCTCCACGGCCGGCTCGGCGGACTGGTCCGGCTACACACTGGAGGTCACCGCCCGCAAGACCGGCGGCGCCGAGGGCTTCCTGGTGATGTTCGGCGCGAAGGACACCGGCAACTTCTACTGGTGGAACATCGGCGGCTGGAACAACACCCAGTCGGCCGTCGAGAAGGCCACCAACGGCGCCAAGTCGTCGATCGCGACCTCCGGCACGACGGTCCAGACGGGCCGCGACTACAAAATCAAGATTCAGGTCGCCGGGCGGCGCATCACCACCTGGCTGGACGGCCAGAAGATCAACGATTTCATCGACAACGCCTCCGTCGAGCCGCTCTACCAGGTGGTCTCGAAGGACGGCGACACCGGCGACATCGTGATCAAGGCCGTCAACGTCCAGGACACCGCCGTCCGCAGCACGGTCGACCTCGGCCACGCCAAGATCGCGCCGAAGGCCGTCGTCACCTCGCTCACCGGTGACCCCGCCGCCGTCAACTCACTCACCGAGCCCACGAAGATCTCCCCCGTCGAGCGCGAGGTGAGCGGCTTCTCCGAGTCGTTCACCTACGACTTCCCCGCCCACTCGGTGACGTTCATCCGCCTCGGCAAGGACACCCGGGCCGACACCACCGTCACCGCGCACGCCTCGCCCAAGCAGGTGAAGCAGGGCAAGAAGGTCCAGGTTCACTACAGCCTCAGCCCGAAGGGCGCGACCGGGGCGGTGACCGTGTCCGAGGGCGCGACCATCCTCGGCGAGGGCACGCTCGACCCCGGCGGCCAGGGCAGGACCGAACTCGGCCTCGACCTGCCGACCGGCACGCACGAGCTCACCGTCTCCTACTCCGGCGACGCCCGCTTCCGGCCGTCGAGCACCACCCTCACCCTGGAGGTGAAGCCGTAGGACCCGCCGCCCGGGGCGGCCTCCACCCGTGAGCGGCGGCAGGCGTGGACACGCCTGCCGCCGTTCCTCGCCGTGTCCGATCACCGGAGCGGACGGCGCGGCCGACAGCCCGCACGGGGGGACGATCCTCAGGGAAGGCGTGTTCCACGCGTCCCGCCGGGGGCCTAGACCGGCGAGACGCGATGTTCCGCCGGCTCGCGAGCGAGCCGGGCGGAAGCTCTCTCAGGGCCTCGCGCCGGTGCTCTCCCTCACCACGAGTTCGGGCTCCACCATGCGTCTCGCCTCGCCTTCCGCGCCCGCGATGCGGTCCAGCAGGAGCTGGAACGCCTGCCGTCCGACCTCGCCGAAGTTCTGCCGCACGGTGGTGAGGGGCGGCCAGAAGTAGGCCGCCTCGGGGACGTCGTCGAACCCGACGACGCTCACGTCCTCGGGGACCCGCCGGCCCGCCTCCCGCAGGGCCCGCAGCACGCCCATCGCCATGTGGTCGTTGGCCACGAAGATCGCCGTCACGTGGGGCTCGCGGGCGAGCCGCTTGCCGATCTCGTAGCCGGAGTGGGCGGTCCAGTCGCCGACCAGCGGATCGGGGACCTCCCGGCCCTCCGCCTCCAGCGCCGACCGCCACCCTGCCACGCGGCCGCTCGCGTCGATCCAGTTGGGCGGGCCCGACAGGTGCCACACCGTGCGGTGGCCCAGACTGAGCAGGTGGCGGGTGGCGCGGGCGGCGCCGGCGTACTGGTCCACCGCCGCCACCGGCACCGGCAGGTCCGATCCGCCGCCGACGTCGACCACCGGGAGCCCCGGGGGAAGGTTCCGCAGCCCCTCGGCGGCCGACTCGTGCGGCGCGACGACGATGACGCCGTCCACCGACTGGGACCGCAGACGGTCGATCCCTCTGGTGATCCACCTGCGGTTGAGCGCGGGCAGGCTGGCGATGCTGACGAGGTAGTCGCTGTCCCTGGCCGCCTGCTCGATGCCGAACAACGTGGAGGCCGGGCCGTACAACGTGGTGTCGAAGCAGACGACTCCCAGCACGCCCGAGCGGCCGGTCACCAGGACCCGCGCCGCCGAATTGGGCCGGTAGTCCAGCTCGCGGACCGCCGCGAGGACACGCGCGCGGGTCTCCGGGCGCACCTTCTCCGGGGCGTTCAGCACTCGCGACACCGTCATCGCCGACACTCCCGCCAGCTCCGCGACGTCCTCCATGACCGCCGCCCTGGGGCGTTCGGCCGGGTTCTCTCCAGGCCGGACTTTCGTCATCCGCCGCGTCCCCGCTCGTTCGTCAGGTTTCCTGAGTTCGCGGTAACAGCGAGCCCTGTCAACGTTGACATGATCACTGTTGCGTCACGAGGCTTGCGAAGCGCGTTCCGCCTGGTGATCGCGTATGCCCTACCGCCCTCCTGATGGTATCGCTAACAGCTCGTTTCGCCCTGCCGTGACGCTCCCGCCGGTTGGCCGCGCAGCTCACCACGAGTGAGCCAGGCGAGGGCGCACAGGAGCACGACCGCGCCGCCCGCCTGTACGGCGGACACGCGCTCCCCCAGCAGCACGACGCCGATGACCGCGGCGACGAGCGGTTCGATCAGGGACAGGGCCGACGCCGTGGTGCCGCCCACGACGCGCAGCCCCGCGAAGAACAGCCCGTACGCGAGCGCCGTCGGCACGGCCGCCAGGTAACCGAGCAGCAGCACGTTGGTCACGGCGTGCCCGGCGGGCAGGAGCCCTCCGGCGGCGGCGAGCGGGAGCAGGCAGGCCGCACCCCCGGCGAACCCCCACACGGCCACGCCGTCGGCCGGCATCCGGCGGGTCGTGAGGGTGACGAGGGAGTAGGCCGCCGCCGACAGCAGCGCGTAGCCGGCGCCCGCGGGGGTGATCGCGTCCGCCCCTCCCACGAGCATGGCGAGACCGCAGACGGCGAGCGCGGCGCACCCGAGGCCGCTGCGGCGCAGCGGTTCGCCCAGGAAGACCCGGCCGCCGGCCGCCACCAGGAGCGGGGTGGCGCCCATCGTGATCATCGTGGCGACCGCGACCCCGGCCTGGGCGATCGCCGCGAAATAGGCGGCCTGGCAGACCGCCATCGCGGGGCCGACGAGCAGCACCGCCCGCCAGGAGGGGCGGCTGCGGGCGACGGCGAGCAGGAGCACCGCGCCGCAGGCGAAGCGCCAGAACGACACGGCGACGGGACTCAGCTGTCCCGCGCCGTGCAGCATCGCCCCCGCCGGTCCCCCGGTTCCCCAGGCGATCGCGGCGGTGGACACGTAAACGAGGCCCTGCCGTACGGACAGGGCTGGAGCGTGGTTCATCGACGTCTCTCCAGTGAGGTGGGCCCGATTCCCGTACGCGGGCAGGGGCCACCGGCCGGGCCCCCGGGCCCGGCTCACCGGAGGACGCCGCCCGCTAGCGGGCGGGCGGCGGAGAGACGATCAATGTCACGCGGGCACCGTAACGCGCCCGAGCAGCTCACCGCATCACCATTTAGGCACTTTCGGGGGTGCCGGTGCGCGCGGCCTCGGCGGGAAGGCTTAGTCTTGCATCGTGGCAGCCCGAGGCGAGGTCAGGTCGCCTCGGGCTGTCCGCTCTCCCGGACGCTCTCCGGACGCTTGCCGGACGCTTGCCGGACGCTCCCCGTCGAGGAAGCCCAGGATGCGCGCCCAGGCGTCGGCGCAGGCCTCTGCCAGCTCCGGGCGGCCCAGCTCGAAGAAGCTGTGCGGCGCTCCCGGATAGGTGACGAACTCGTGCGCCACCCCGGCACTGCCGAGCGCCTCGCCGAACGCGCCCACCACTTCGGGGGAGATGCCCTCGTCGGCGCCGCCGAACAGCCCCAGGATCGGCCCGCGCAGCTCGCCGGCCATCTGCGTGGGGCCTGGGTTGCCGAACAGCACGTCCGGATAGCCGTACAGGCCGATCGTGCCGGCGAGCCCGAAGCCGGGCCGGGCCGCCATGAACGCGAGCCTGCCGCCGAAGCAGAAACCGAGCGAGACGACCTCCTCGCGCCCCTCGGCGCGCAGGTGTGCGGCGCCCGCGGCGATGTCGGCGAAGAGCCCGTCCTTGTGCGCCCGGCCCAGGTGCTCCATGAAGGGGAAGTCGTCTGGCCGGGTGCCGGTGCCGGCCGTACGCCCGAAGTAGTCGATGGCGAGAGCGGTGTGGCCCTGCTCCGCGAGCCGCTCGGTGAGACGCTCGTAGAACCCCGACAGCCCCCGGTTGTCCGGCAGGACGAGCACCGCCGGACCGGACGGGCGGCCGGGGCGGGACAGGAAGGCGGCGAACCTCGCCCCGTCGGCCGACGTGAGGACGACACGCCCGGACGTCACCGTCGTACGCGGAGAGCCGTGGACGGGGGGCATGGCATCGGGTTCGTAGCACACGGGCTGCATCCCTTTCGATCGCGTCAATGGATACACCCGTGAGGCTATAAGAATGTTTTCCCATCATATCATGGCAAAATAAATTTCCGATCTCGTGCAAATAACAAGCCCATCTCCCGAATATCGGGAGATGGGCCTGCCGATGCGTGGATCAGATCAGCGGACCGGGCGTGTCGCGCGGCGGCAGCGGGCCGGTGCCGGGGACGGGACCCGTGCCGGGAGCGGGCGGGATCGGGCCGGTGCCGGGCGGCGGCAGGGGCGTCTCGCGCGGATACTCGGGGTTCACCGTCCGGGGCGGCATCGGCTCGCCGATGTCATACCCCGTGCCGGACCCGCCGGTGCCCGTGCCGCCCTGCTGGTGCGGGCCGGGAACCTCACCGCGCCAGGCGCCGGTCTCGCTGCCGCGCGATTCGATGAACGTCTTGAAACGCTCCAGGTCGCCCTTGACCCGCATGCGGACGATCTGCAGGGCGTCCGCGGCCTTCTCCAGGAAGCCCTCGGGGTCGTACTCCATCTGCAGGGTGACGCGGGTGGTGTCGTCGTCGATCCGGTGGAAGGTGACGACGCCGGCCTGCCGCGGCGTGTCCACCGAGCGCCAGGCCACCCGCTCGTCGGGGTGCTGCTCGGTGATCTCCGCCTCGAACTCCCGCCGGACACCGGCGATCTCGACGACCCAGTCGGTGCGCGTGTCGCCGATCTGCTTGACCGACTCCACGCCCTCCATGAACTCCGGGAAGCTCTCGAACTGCGTCCACTGGTTGTACGCGGTGCGGATCGGGACATTCACGTCGATTGACTGCTCGATCGAGCTCATGCCTTCTCCTTCTCTCGTGGGTTTCTGCACTTACGCCTGCCCCGAGAGGGAGAGGTAAACCCGGGCGCGCGAGCTCAGCGGGAGGCCGACCTGCGGCGATCATCTCCCCGGCCCGCACCGCGCCGTCCGGCCGGACGGGTCAGGCGCGACCGCGCACGCCGCGCCTTGTCGGCCGACCCGCGCATCCGCCCCACCACGAGGTCGCGCACGCCCCGGGAGACATGGTCGTCGCGCCGCCCGCCGGGCGCGGACCCGGGCGTGACCACGGTCTCGTCTTCCAGCACGCGGTCGGCCGCGGCGTACCAGCCGGTGACCACCTGCACGGCGAGCGCGGCGAACAGCAGGCCGAACGGCAGCACCCACCCCCCGCTCACCTGGTGCAGCAGGCCGAACGTGATCGGCCCCGCACCCGCGATGAGATAACCGGCGCTCTGCCCGAAGGCCGACAGCGCGGCGGTGCCCGCCGCGGTGCGGGTCCGCATGGCCAGCATCGCCAGCGCGAGCGGGAACGTGCCCCCGCCGACGGCCACGAGGATCGACCACGCCCACAGTGCCTGCCCGGTGAGCAGGCCCGCGAAGCCCACCGCGTACAGGACGGCGAAGACGATCACCATCGGGCGCTGGCCGGACAGCCGGGTCGCCAGCGCGGGCACCGCCATGGAGACGGGGATGCCGAGCCCGGTGAACACGGCGAGGACCAGACCGGCCTGCCCGGCGGTGTAGCCGTTGTCCCGCAGCAGCAGCGGCAGCCAGCCGAACATCACGTACGCGATGAGCGACTGCGAGCCGAAATAACCGGCCACCGCCCAGGCGAGCCTGCTGCGCAGGAGGCCGTCGGCTCCGGCCTTCACGGAGGTGTCGCGCCGCTCCGGCTCACCGCGCCTGAGCGCGAGCCACGGAATCGCGGCGACGGCGGCGAGAACCGCCCACACCCCGAGTGCCACGTGCCAGTTGCCTCCCGCGGCCTGCTGCACGGGAACGGTCGCGGCGGCGGCGACCATCGTCCCGGCCGCGAGGGCCGTCGAGTAGACGGTGGTCATCGCGCCCGCCCGCCGCGGGAAGTGCCGCTTGATCAGCGCGGGGATGACGACGTTGCCGACCGCGCCGCCCGCCAGCGCGACCGTGCTGGCCGCCATGAACGGCACGGCCGAGTCGACGAGCGAGCGCACGGCCTGCCCTGCCGCGAGCAGGACGATCGCGGCCAGCAGCAGCCTGTGCTCCCCCATCCTGCGGGACATGGCCGGCGTCAGGGCGCCGAACAGGGCGAAACTCATCACCGGCAGCGTGGTGAGGAGCCCCGTCATCGCCCCCGACATGCCGAGGCCCGTGCTCACCTCGTCGAGAACGGTCCCCACGCTGGTCACCGCGGTGCGCAGGTTCAACGCGGCGAGAGCGATACCCCCGGCGATCAGCCAGGCCATCGATCCGCGCCGTGCTCCCCATGGTGATCTCCATGGTGCTCGCAGCACGCCCCTCCGCGTCTCGACGGCACTCATCGCCGCAACATCTCCCCTCATCCAGTCATCCTACGATTGGCAACATACCAAAGCCCCCATCGCTCTCATTTGTTCCCGGCTTCCCGCGGGCTTCCGCTGCTCTGCGAAAGGGCCGCTACGAGCGGCGGACGCCGCGCAGCAGCCAGAGCAGACCGACGACCGGCAGCACGAGCGGCACGAAGAGGTACCCGCTGCCGTACCCGGACCACACGGTCTCGTCCGGGAAGGCGGCGGGGTCGGCCAGGCTCAGCGTGCCGACGACCAGCACTCCGGCCAGCTCGACCAGGCAGGCGGCCACCGCCAGGCGCCGGGCGCCCCGGGCCAGCGCCACCGTGAGCACGATGTAGACCACCCCGGCGAACGCCGACAGCGCGTACGCCAGCGGCGCCTCGGCGAACCGCGTGGCGATCTGCACGGCGGCGCGGGACGTCGCGGCCAGCGCGAAGATCCCGTACACGGCCACGAGCACGCGCCCCGGCCCGGTGCCGGAAGGAGCGCTCATGCGCCCGCGTTCCAGATCTGCAGCAGCCGCCCGGTCATCACGGCCACGGTGAAGGCGGCCACGGCGATGACCCCCGGGCCCCAGCGCGTACGCTCCGCACGGCCCCACCACATGGCGGCGGGCGGGATCACCGCGGTGCCCGCCAGGTAGCCGATGAAGGTCGCCTTCTCTGCGACGTGGCCGAGCCCGGCGAGCGCGAGACCCGCCTGCGCGAGCACGGCCAGCTCAAGCAGTCCCAGCCCGGCCAGCAGCACCGGCCCCATCGGCCTGTCCCGTACGGCGGTGACGACAGCGGCCAGCGCCAGCAGCAGGGCTGCGCCGATCAGCCAGCCGGAGTAGGCGCCGTTCACGCCGCGCTCGGGGCGGGGATCGCAGACATGGCCAGTGACATGGCCAGTAGGGTATCGGCCCGCTCGCCCGCCCCGTCACGTGCACCTGGCGACTAGCGCTGCCGGGTCTCGGCGAGCAGCAGGTCGACCGCGTCCTCCGGCTTTCCCTCGACCGCGTACGCCCCCCGCTGGCGGGAGGCGGAGCTGCCCCGGCGCAGCGCGGCGTCGGCGAGCTCCGAGACGGTCTCCCAGTCGCCGAGGTCCTCCAGGGTCGGCCGCAGCTCCTCCAGCATCCGGGCGATGAGCCGCGGGGCCGGCTCCGGCCGGCTCGTCAACGGGGACAGCAGGTCGCCCTCCAGCCCGTCCCGCGCCGCCCGCCAGTTGGCCGCGCGCAGCAGCGCCAGACGCTGCTCGCCGGTCGGCGGCTCGCCCCGCTCCACGGCCTCCATCTCCCTCGTCATGAGGGCGCGGAAGAGCCCGGCGAGCAGCACCACGTCGTCGGCGAGCGGGCAGGAGTCGCAGATGCGCATCTCCACGGTCGGCACGTGGGCGCTGAGCCGCAGGTCGAAGTAGACCATGCCCCGATCCTCGATGACGCCTGAGGCCACCAGGTCCTCGGCCGTCCTGTCGTAGTCGGCCGCGTCCGCGAACGGGCCCAGGGGCCCGGCCGTCGGCCAGCGCTGCCAGGTCAGCGCCCGGCTGCTGGCGTACCCGCTGTCCTCGTCCATCCAGTACGGCGAGCTGGCGCTGAGCGCGAGCAGCGGGGGAAGCCACGCCTCGACGCGCTGGGCGGCGAGCACCGCCACGTCCCTGTCGTCGATCTCCACGTGCACCTGCGCCCCGCAGATGAGCTGCTCCTCGGCGAGGAACCGGTAGGACTCCGACAGGTAGCGGTAGCGCTCCCCGGGAGTGAACGTGTAGCCCTCGATGCCGGTGATCGGGGTCGTGCCGGAGGCGATGACGCCCACCCCCAGCGGCTCGCCGGCCGACACGAGCGCCTGGCGCAGCCGTACGATCTCGGCCCGTACGTCGGCCAGGTCTTCCATCGGGGTGCTGTTGGTCTCCACCACCGACCGCTGCAGTTCGGCCGCGAACCCCTCGTCCGGCAGCCTCTCCAGCATCGACTCCGCCAGCGGCGTCAGCCGCCGGGTCTCGAGATCGACGACAAGGAACTCCTCTTCAACGCCGACAGGCCGTCTCTTCGTCATGACCGATCACTACCCGCGTGGTGCGGAATAGGCCTGACCTGGCGTGTCCCGCACAGGGAAAGTCAGAGCGCACCGAACCTTTTCCGTGGATGATGACTCTTATCGGTGGGGGCCCGACATTTCCACTACGGGGAAGGAATCGACATGCCGGTCGACCTGTCCAACGGAAAACCGCTCGCATGGGATTCGGCGAAACTCGACGCCGACACCAAAGCGATGCTCGACAACCTGCAGCCGAACATTCTGCAGGGGCACGTACGGGAAAGCATGTCCCTGCTGCTGGTGCGCTTCGGCGACGGCCCGGACGGCAGGCGCTTCCTGCGCTCCCTCGTGCCGCTGATGAAATCGGCCAGGAAGCACCTGGAGGAGGTCCGCGACTTCAACCGCTCGAAGAAGCCCGGCACGCCGTACGTGGGCGTGGGAATCAGCAAGCTCGGTTATCTCAAACTGGGCGAATCCACCACGAAATTCACCGACAACGCGTTCAAGTCGGGCATGAAGCGGCGGAAGGACACGCTGAGCGACCCCGCGGTCGGCGCCTGGGAGAAGCACTACCAGGAGGAGATCCACGCGATCGTGCTGATCGGCGACGCCACGTCCGAGCCGGTCGCCGCCACCCGCACGCGGGTCCTCGCGCTGCTGCCGAAGAGCGCGAAGATCGTCGGAGAGGAGAAGGGCGAGGGCCTGCGCGACGCCCAGGGACGGGGCATCGAGCACTTCGGCTACGTGGACGGCCGCAGCCAGCCGCTGTTCCTCGCCGACCAGGTGGCCGCCGAGTCCGGCACCAACTGGAACCCGTTCTTCCCGCTGAGCCACGTGCTCGTCCCCGACCCCCTCGCTCCCCATCCGAGCCGGCACTTCGGCAGCTACCTCGTCCTGCGCAAGCTGGAGCAGAACGTCCGCGCGTTCCGCGAGGCCGAGGAGGCCCTCGCCGACGCGCTCGGCCTGAAGGGAGACGACCGGCCGCTCGCGGGCGCGATGCTGGTGGGCCGGTTCCGCAACGGCACCCCGCTGCGGCTGCACGGCAAGCCGAGTTCCGATGGACACCCGGTGCAGAACGACTTCAGCTACCGCGACGACCCCGGGGCGAAGTGCCCGGTGAGCGCGCACATCCGCAAGGCCAACCCGCGTGACTCGCGGGACGGCGGCCTGGAGCGCGCCCTCGGCGTCATGATGGCCCGGCGCGGTCAGACGTACGGCAGGCGCACCGACAGGCCGTGGGACGACGCGGGTCCGGAGACCAGGCCGACGGGCGGGGTGGGCCTGCTGTTCATGGCGTTCAACTCCAGCCTGCAGAACCAGTTCGAGTTCACCCAGCAGACCTGGGCCGACAACCCCGATTTCCCGGCCGGCGACACCGGCCACGACCCGGTGATCGGCCAGGGCAAGCGGGAGGTCAAGGTGCGCTACCCGAAGACGTGGGGCGGCACGAAACTCAGCGCGCCCCAGCGGCAGGTCCCCCAGACCGTGACGATGAAGGGCGGCGAGTACTTCTTCATGCCGTCCCTCGCCTATCTCAAGAGCCTCTGACCCCTCGTCAGGCTCGGGAGCGGCCGACGTAGACGTTGCGGGCGCGGTAGTAGGTGGCGGCGCTCGGCCCCGGCGAGCCGGACGAGCCCTCCATCTGCAGGTTGATGATCAGCCACATCGGCTTGCCGACGAAGCCACGGGCGTGGTGGACGGCCTTCCACTGGCCGTCGACGTAGTAGTGGATGTCCACGTCCGTGGCGCTCACCTTGGTGATCCACGCCCGGTAGGTGTGCCAGGAACCGGGCGACGAGACGCCCACGACCGTGCTGTCCACGTCGGACGAGGTCCGGAACGTGTTGAACCAGTTGCGGCCGTCGCCCTTGAACTCCAGGATGTCGCTCTCGGGCGGCCAGCTGTTCACCCCGGTGAGCCAGAACGCCGGCCAGGTCCCCCGGGACGACGGCGCCTGGAAGTCTCCCTTGACCTCCCAGTTGGGGAACTGGTCGTTCACCACGACCTGGTCCCGGGCGTGGATCGCGCCGGAGTGGTAGTGGATCGCCGGATGCGGGTCGGCGCTGCTCGTGCCCTCGTCCCAGGTGATCCGGGTGGCCGTCAGCGTCAGCACACCGCCGGACAGCGCGATGTGGTTGTGGTCGCTCGGCGAGCCGTACATCCGGGCGGAGCCGTTGTGGTCGGATCCCCACGGATACAGGTACTTCCACTCCGACTCGAGGGCGGCGTAGCCGGAGAACGAGCCGGTGTCGACGACCGTCTCCCACGCCGCCGCGCGCGCCGGGGCCGGAACCGTGATGGCCGAGCCCACCACGGCGGCCGCGAGGAGAAGAGCGCTGTGACGTCTCACGCTCGGAAGAGTCGGCCGGCGGCCGGAGGCGAGTCAACGCCCGCGGCGAGGCGCTGGGCGGGAGCGCAGGTCATCGGGAGACGGACGTGAAAGTTCCAGTCGTCGTGGGTGGAGCTATGGGGATTCGAACCCCAGACCCCTTCCATGCCATGGAAGTGCGCTACCAGCTGCGCTATAGCCCCTTGCCACCGCTCCGGGTGCTCCCGGCGCGGCGCTCGGAGAGCATATAGGGATGCCCGTCCGTTTACCTAATCGTCACCGGTCCCACCCGTATCAGGAGTCGGCGGTGGCGGCCGGGCTGTCGTCGCTGCTGATCGGCTCCGGCAGCGTGCCGGCGTTGTGCTCCAGCAGGCGCCAGCCGCGGCGGCCCTCCTCCAGGACCGACCACGAGCAGTTGCCCAGACCGCCGAGCGCGGACCACAGCTCCTGCGGCAGCCCGAGCAACCGGCAGATGCCGAGCCGCAGCGCGGCGCCGTGCGAGGCGACGACCAGCAGGCCGTTCTCGTCGAGGCGGGACGCCCAGCGCCCGATCGCACCGGCGACGCGGTCGGCGACATACGCCACGTCCTCGCCGCCCGGGGCCTCCCACGCCTCGTACTCGACCGGCCAGCCCGCCCTGATCTCGTCGCGGGTCAGGCCCTCCCACTCGCCGCCGCCGCGCTCGCGCAGGTCCTTGTCCACGGCGACGTCGAGTCCGGTGAGCCGGCCGAGGGCCGAGGCGGTGTCGTACGCGCGCCGCAGGTCGGAGGAGACCAGCATGGTGGGCCGCAGCGCCGCGAGCAGGGAGGCCGCCCGGGCCGCCTGCGCGATGCCGGTCTCGTCCAACGCGATGTCGGTGTGCCCCTGGAAGCGTTTCTCGACGTTCCACAGCGTCTGCCCGTGCCGAAGGCAGACGACGCGACGGCTCATCGCGCCGCCCCGATGATGGCGTTCGTCACCGGGCCGCTCCGTGCCCGCGCTGCTCGGCCACGCGCTTGACGCTCTCCGGCAGTTCGATGGACGGGCAGTCCTTCCACAGGCGCTCCAGCGCGTAGAAGTTGCGGTCCTCCTCGTGCTGCACGTGCACCACGATGTCGAGGTAGTCGAGCAGGACCCAGCGGCCCTCCCGCTCGCCCTCACGGCGTACGGGCTTGGCGTCGGCCTCGACGCGCAGGCGCTCCTCGATCTCGTCGACGACCGCGCGGACCTGGCGGTCGTTGGAGGCGGAGCAGAGGAGGAAGGCGTCGGTGATGACGAGCTGGTCGCTCACGTCGTAGGCGATGATGTCGTCGGCCAGCTTCTCGGCGGCGGCCTCGGCCGCCACCCGCACGAGCTGGATCGATCTCTCGGATGCTGTCACGATTCGGTTCTGTCCTCCGTTGACGGGCTCTTTACCAGGGTGCACAGTCCACGTGTCCCCTACAACCGGCTTTCCCGGCCACGACCCTACCGGCACACCCTGTCGATTCCGGTGTTATGCCCGGGATCAGGATTTCAACGTCCTCCGGAGCCCGTCGATTCCATCAGAGGAAAGGCCGCGACGGTGGCGCCGACCCGGATGGTGCCCGGCGTGTGCGGGGCCGCCGCACCGTCGTGCAGGTCGACGATCGCGGCGAGGATCCTGCGGCGGACGTCGTGCCACAGCTCGGGCTCGACCCACAGCTCCGCGTCGGCCGTCACCCCCTCCTCGCCCGCCCGCCGCCGCCCGGCCCGCTCGCGCAGCGACCGCGCCAGCGCCTCGGCGAGCAGCGGGAAATCGTCCCGCTGCTCGGTCAGCGGGGTGCCTCCCACCGCCCGGTAGCGGCGCTCCCGGCCGCCGCGCCGGACCCGTACGTCGGCGAGTTCGGCCAGCCCGGCGTCGTCCAGGCAGCGCAGGTGGTGGCTCGCGAGGGCGTGCGAGATGCCCAGCTCGCGGGAGAGCTCGGCCGCCGACATGGGCTCGCCCCACATGAGCGAGAGCATGCGCAGCCGCATCGGATGCGCGAGCGCCCTGAGCCTGGGATCCGACTCCGCCATGGCGGAAAGTAAACACCATCACAACCCCCAAGCATTGACTTGGGGGTTGCTTGAGGCGATCATCGATCGTCGTGAAAGCCGCTCTCGCCGACCGCAACGCCCGCCGTTACCTGAGCGCCGTCGTCGTCTCCGGTTTCGGCACCATGGCCATGTCCCTGGTCGCGGGCATCTGGGTGAAGTCGCTGACCGGGTCGGACAGCCTCGCCGGTCTCACCGCGTTCTGCTTCTGGGCGCCGACGGCGGCCGGGCCCGCGCTCGGCGCGCTGGCCGACGTCCTCGGCGCCCGGCCCGTGCTCATCTGGACCAACGTCGTGATGGGCGCGGTGCTGTGCCTGCTCTTCCTGGTCCGCTCCCCCGCGCAGGTCTGGCTGCTGTTCGCGGTGCTGGTGCTCTACGGCGTGAGCTTCGTCCTGCTCGACGCGGCCGAGGCGGCCGTCCTGCCCGCGGCCGTCCCGGAGGCGTTGCTGGCCGAGGTCAACGGCCTGCGCATGAGCGCGTCGGAGGGCACGCGTCTCGCCGCGCCCCTGCTCGGCGCCGGGTTGTTCACCGTCGCGGGCGGCGACGCGGTGGTCGCGCTCGACGCGGCCACCTTCGCGGCCTGCGCCTGGCTGCTCGCCTCACTGCGCCTGCCGCGCACGGCCGGATCTCGCGCCCCCGCGGCGCGCGGGTGGGCGGCCCGGACGGCGGACGGGGCGCGCTTCCTGTTCGGCGACCCGTTCCTGCGCCGCCTCGTGCTGTCCGGCGCGGTGCTGATGCTGGTCTCCGGCGTCAACGGCGCGGCCGTCTTCGCCGTGGTCGACCACGGCCTGCACCGGGAGCCGGGCTTCACCGGTGTGCTGTCCGCGATCCAGGGCGGCGGCACGGTCCTCGGCGGCCTGATCGCGGGGCCGGTGCTGCGCCGGGCCGGGGAGGCGCGGCTGTCCGCCGCCGGAGGGCTCCTCTTCGCCGTCTCCGTGGCACTGCGCGCCACCCCCTCGGAGCCCGTCGTGGCGGCGGCGAGCCTGCTGTCGGGGCTTGGCCTGCCCTGGGTGCTGGTCGCCGCCTTCACCGCCGTACAGCGGATCACACCCCGCGACCTGCTCGCCACGGTGTCCGCGACCGCCAACAGCCTGCTGTTCGTGCCGACGGCCGTGGGGATGGCCCTCGGCGCGGGACTCCTCGCCCTGACCTCCCACCGTCCGGTGCTGTACGCGGCGGCGCTCGCCGGCGCGCTCGCCGCGGCGTACGGCCTGCGGGACCGGCGACGGGCCGTCAGGACTCCGGATCGCGGTACAGGTGGCGCTTGTTGATGTACTGCACGATGCCGTCGGGGACCAGGTACCAGATGGGCTCCCCGGCGGCCACCCGGTCGCGGCACTCGGAGGAGGAGATCGCCAGGGCCGGGATCTCGACCAAACTGACCTTGCCCGCGGGCAGGCCGGGGTCCTGCAGCGTGTGACCGGGCCGCGTGCAGCCGACGAAGTGCGCGATGGTGAACAGCTCGTCGACGTCGCGCCAGCTGAGGATCTGCGCGAGCGCGTCGGCGCCGGTGATGAAGTACAGCTCCACCCCCGGGCCGTACACCGCGGCGATGTCCCGCAGCGTGTCGATCGTGTACGTCGGGCCGGGCCGGTCGATGTCCACCCGGCTGACCGAGAAGCGGGGATTCGAGGCGGTGGCGATGACCGTCATCAGGTAGCGGTCCTCGGTGGAGGACACGGTCTGCTCGGCCTTCTGCCAGGGCCGCCCGGTCGGGACGAACACCACCTCGTCGAGATCGAAGTGGTGGGCCACCTCGCTGGCCGCCACCAGGTGGCCGTGGTGGATCGGGTCGAAGGTCCCGCCCATCACGCCCAGTCTCCGGATCGCCGTCCCGTTTCGCATGCACGGACGATAACGCGCCTGCCGGACCACGCCCGAAACCGGCCCCTGCCCGGCCGGCCCGGGCTCCTCACGGCGTCCCGCGCGCGCCCGGCTTGTGAGACATAGCATGCGGGACATGACCACTCCCGATCGCAATCGCGTGCAGCTGACCGGCATCAGCTCACGAGCCTACGAACATCCCGCCGACCGTTCCGCCCTGGTCGCGATGCGTTCGCTGTCCGGGTTCGACGCGGTGCTCAAGCGCACGTCCGGCCTGTTCAGCGAGCGCCGGCTCCGCCTGATGTTCCTGGCCTCCGCGGTGCGCACCACCGACACCCAGTTCCGCGCCCTGCACGACATCGGCCGCGACAGCGCCTACATCCTCGACCTGCACAAGATCCCCGAGATCTACGTGCAGCAGGACCCGAAGGCGTACGCGATGGCGATCGGTTTCGACGAGCCGTTCATCATCGTCTCGACGGGGCTGCTCGACCTGATGGACGACGAGGAGCTGCGCTTCGTCATCGGCCACGAGACCTCGCACATCCTGTCGGGTCACGCCGTCTACGGCACGATGCTCGCGATCCTGACCCGCCTGGCCACGCGGGTCGCCTGGATCCCGCTCGGCTACATCGGCCTTCGGGTCATCGTCGCCGCCCTGGAGGAATGGCAGCGCAAGGCGGAGATGTCCGCCGACCGCGGCGGCCTGCTCGCCGGGCAGGACCCCGACGCCGCGCTGCGGGCGCTCATGAAGCTCGCCGGCGGCTCGCGCCTGCACGAGATGAACATCGAGGCGTTCCTCGACCAGGCCAGGGAGTACGACACCGCCGGCGACGTGCGGGACGGTCTGCTGAAGGTCCTCAACATGCTCGGCACCACCCACCCCTTCGCGGTGACCCGGGTCGCCGAGCTCGACCGGTGGCGTCGCAGCGGCGAGTACGAGCGCATCATCGCGGGCGACTACCCCCGGCGGGAGGACGACGCCAACGCCAAGATCACCGAAGAGATCAAGGCGGCGGCCAACTCCTACCGCGAGTCCTGGGCCCAGTCGCAGGACCCGTTCATCGGCGTGCTGCGCGACGTCGCCGAGGGCGCGGTCAACGCCGGCGAGCGTATCTTCAACCGCTTCGCCCGCCGCGAGAACTGACCCCGGGACGCGCCCGCGGGCTGCCCGCGGCCGTCAGAAAGAAGGCCGTCAGAAGAAGAAGGCCAGGGCGCGCACGGCCGCCGCGCAGAGCGCGACGAAGCCGCCCAGGACGGCGAGCGCGCGCAGGCCCTCCCGCCGCAGGCCGGGAATGGCCGCTCCCGCGCGCTCGATCTCCCGTCCGATGATCGCGCCGCTGACGACGCCGAACGCGACGCCGGCGATGGTGACGGGCACGGGCCGCGTCCACCACTCCGGCTCCAGCCGCGCCCCCGAGCCCGCCCACAGCGCCGCGAACGCCGCCGCGGCGGCGGGCAGCCCCGGCCACGCGGCGGCCGACAGCAGCGAGCCCGCGAGCGTGAGCGGGAACGCCAGCGCGCGCAGGAGTGCGCGGGCGCGGCCGGGCCTGCGGCCGCGCACCAGCCAGTGGCTGGTCCACACGGCCCTGGTCACCACGGCGAAGGCCGCCGTGATCGCGAAGGTCGCGAGCGGGTAGATCACCGACGCCACCACGCACGGGACGGCCAGCAGGGCGACCAGGACCAGGGCGGCGTTCCCGGTGGGGATGCCGAGCGCCCCCTCGGGCGCGTGGGTGTCCGCGCGGCCGCCGGCGGACCTGGCCTGTGCGCCCGTCCCGCCGCGCCCACGTGGACGCTCCGCGGCCTGGCCCTTTGCCGCCGGGTCCGCGGTCTGCCCCGTCGCCGTACGGGCGGGCGCCTCCGCGCGGACCCGCGCGACCGCCTCCGCCCCGACCCTGTCGGCGGCGCGATCGGCGCTCCTGTCGGCCCTGTCGGCCGCCCTGTCGGTGACACGGTCGGTGACGCGGTCGGTGACACGGTCGGCGGCGGACGTCTCGCTGACCCGGGCGAGCCGGGACAGGCGGTCGGCCAGCAGGGCCGCGGTGGGACGGCGGGCCGGGTCGCGGTGCAGCGCCGCCCGCACCAGCGGCAGCAGGGCCGCGGGGACCCCCACGAGATCGGCCTTGCCGTTGAGCACGGCGTACATCTGCGACTCCGCCGTGCCCCGCCCGAAGGTCGGCCGTCCGGTGGCGGCGAACGCCACGGTGGCGGCCCAGCCGTGGACGTCGGCGGGCTCCCCCACCGTCTCGTCCGAGAACACCTCGGGAGCGCAGTAGCCGGGCGTGCCGAGGAACGCGCCGGTCATCGTGACCCGCGTCGCGTCGAGCACCTGGGCGATGCCGAAGTCGATCAGCACCGGCCCGTCCTCGCCCAGCAGGACGTTGGCCGGCTTGACGTCGCGGTGCACGACCCCGGCCGCGTGGATGATCGCCAGCGCGGCCGCGAGGCCCTGCGCCAGCGCGATGAGCCGGGACTCCTGCAGCGGCCCGCGCCGCCGTACGGCGTCGAGGAGGTTCTCCCCCTCGATGTACTCCATCACGAGGTACGGCCGGTCGCCGGACAGGTCGGCGTCGAGCACCTGGGCGACGTACGGGCTCTCGACCCGGCGCAGCGCCCGGACCTCGCGTTCGAGTCGTAATCGGGCGTCCGGGTCGTGCTCGATGGGGTCGCGGAGCATCTTGACCGCGACGCTGTCGCCCCGGCGGCCGACGGCGAGGTACACCTCACCCATGCCACCCCGGCCCAGCCGCTCCTGCAGCGCGTAGGGGCCGACCCGACCAAGACGTCCAGCCATAGGAGCGCCAACCATAGCGGCCCGGGCGCCCGAATCGGCGGAGGCGCGCCGTCGAGGCCCCATACAAGCCGTTGCCAACCGGCTCACAAGCGCGCCCCGGCAGTCTGTCCACGACGACGACGGCCGGACCGCAGGGCCCGCGCTCCCCATCGGCGAGACGAAGACAGATGAACGATGACTGACTCCTCCGGCGCGATCACCGTCGTGATCGCCGACGATCACCCCCTGTACGTCGAGGGGATCCGGTCCGCCCTGCAGCAGGAAGCCGCGCACGCGGACGGCCTCTCCGTCGCCGCCACGGCCTGCGACGACCTCGACGCCCTCCGCCTGTGCGTACGGCTGTCGCCGCGGGTGCTGCTGGCCGACCTGGCCATGCTGGACGGGCTCGACTCCCTGCGCCGCCGCTGCCCGTCCGTACGGGTGCTCGCGCTGGGCGACGACGACGGGGAGGCGGGCTTCCTGGGCGCGCTGCGCGCCGGCGCGTACGGCTACCTGCTGAAGGACTCGCAGCCCGCGGAGATCGCGGCGGCGGTCCGGTCCGTGGCGCTCGGGCAGATGGTTTTCGGCGGCGGGCTGGCGCCCCGGCTCCTCGGCCGTCTCACCACGCCGCCGTCCCGCAGCCCGTTTCCCGGCCTCACCCAGAGGGAGCACGAGATCCTGGAGCGGCTGGCCGACGGCAGGTCCAACGCCGAGATCGCCCGCGAGCTGTGCCTGGCCACCAAGACCGTGCGCAACCACGTGAGCAACGTGCTGGCGAAGCTGGAGGCGCCGAGCCGGGTGGACGCCGCCCTGCGGGCCAGGGACGCGGGCCTCGGCTCGCGTCCCGTGCTCACGCGCGTCTGAGCGTCACCCGCGGATGTGCCCCTCGCCGGTGTAGATCCACTTCGTGGAGGTGAGCTCCGGCAGCCCCATCGGGCCGCGGGCGTGCAGCTTCTGGGTGGAGATGCCGATCTCCGCCCCGAAGCCGAACTCCCCGCCGTCGGTGAAGCGGGTCGAGGCGTTCACCGCGACCGCCGCCGAGTCCACGGTCGCCACGAACCTGCGGGCGGCCTGCTGGGAACGGGTCACGATGGCGTCGGTGTGGGCCGAGCCGTACGTGCGGATGTGCGCGACGGCGTCGTCCAGCGAGTCGACCACGGCGGCGGCGATGTCGAGGGAGAGGTACTCGGTGGTGAAGTCCTCCTCGGTGGCGGCCACGACGTCGGCGCCGTAGGCCCGCACCCGCTCGTCCCCGTGGACGGTGACGCCCGCGTCCTTCAGCGCCGTCAGCGCCTTGGGGACGAACTCGTCGGCGATGGCCGAGTGCACGAGGAGCGTCTCGGCCGCGTTGCACACCGAGGGCCGCTGCGCCTTGGCGTTCACCAGGATCTTGAGGGCGGTGTCGACGTCCGCGTCGGCGTCCACGTACACGTGGCAGTTGCCCACGCCGGTCTCGATGACCGGCACGGTCGACTCCTCGACCACGCTGTTGATCAGCGAGGCGCCGCCGCGCGGAATCAGCACGTCGACCAGGCCGCGGGCGCGCATCAGATGCTTGACCGACTCGCGGGTCCGGCCCGGCACGAGCTGCACGGCGTCCGCCGGCACCTCGGTCGCCGCCAGCGCCTGCTGCATGACGCGCACCAGCGCCGTGTTGGAGGAGTACGCGCTGGACGACCCGCGCAGCAGCACGCCGTTGCCGCTCTTGAGGCACAGCGCGGCCGCGTCCACGGTCACGTTGGGCCGGCCCTCGTAGATGATGCCGATGACACCGAGGGGCACCCGCACCTGACGCAACTCCAGGCCGTTGGGCAGCGTGCCGCCGCGCACGACCTCGCCGACCGGGTCGGGCAGGTCCGCCACCTGGCGGACGGCCGCCGCGATCGTGGCGATCCGGCCGGCGTCGAGCCGCAGCCGGTCGATCATCGCCTCCGAGGTGCCGTTCTCCCTGGCGCGGTCCACGTCCGCGGCGTTGGCCGCGACGATCTCGTCCGTGGCGGCCTCGAGGGCGTCGGCCACGGCCCGCAGCGCCGCGTCCTTCGGCGCGCGCGGCATCGGCGCGAGCACCGTCGCGGCGTCCCTCGCCGCCCGCGCGACCTTCAGAAATTCCTCTGCCTCAGACATTGCCTCGCGCTCCGTCACTTGTGGTGGTGGACAGGCTCCAATATCACGATGTCGTCCCGGTGGATCAGCTCGCGCTCGTACTCCGGGCCGAGTGTGCTGGCGAGCTCCCGGGTGGAGCGGCCGAGCAGGTCGGGGATCTCCCCCGCGTCATAGTTGACCAGACCCCGGGCGACGACGGCTCCCGACGGCGCGCACAGGTCGACCGGGTCGCCCGCGGCGAAGTCGCCCTCGACCTTCTCGACGCCCGCGGGCAGCAGCGACTTGCGCCGCCCGACCACGGCCTCGACCGCGCCGGCGTCCAGGTGCAGGCGGCCCCGGCCGGTCGTGGCGTGGGCGAGCCACAGCAGCCGGGTGCCGGGGTGCCGGCCCCCCGGGTGGAAGCAGGTGCCGATGTCGGCCCCCGCGAGCGCCTGCGCCGCGTGCGCCGCCGCGGTGAGCACGACCGGGACGCCCGCCCCGGTCGCGATGCGGGCCGCCTCCACCTTGGTGATCATGCCGCCGGTGCCGACCCGGCCGGAGGTGCCCAGCTCGACGCCTTCCAGGTCCTCGGGACCCCGGACCTCGGCGATGCGGGTGGCGCCGTCCTTGCGCGGGTCGCCGTCGTACAACGCGTCGACGTCCGACAGCAGCACCAGCCCGTCGGCGTGGGTGAGATGGGCCACCAGCGCCGCGAGCCGGTCGTTGTCCCCGAACCGGATCTCGTCGGTGGCGACCGTGTCGTTCTCGTTCACGACGGGCACGATGCCGAGCTCCAGCAGCCGGGCCAGCGCCCGCTGGGCGTTGCGGTGGTGGATGCGGCGCATCATGTCGTCGGCCGTCAGCAGCACCTGCCCCACCCGCAGGCCGTACCTCGCGAAGGACGAGGTGTAGCGGGCGACCAGCACGCCCTGCCCGACCGAGGCGGCCGCCTGCTGGGTCGCCAGGTCCTTGGGCCGGTCGCGCAGCCCCAGCGGCCCGAGCCCGGCGGCGATCGCGCCGGACGACACGAGCACGATCTGCGTGCCGGCCTTGCGCCGCGCCGCCAGCACGTCGACCAGCGCGTCCACCCGGTCGACGTCGATCGTGCCGCGGGACGTCGTCAGCGACGACGACCCCACCTTGACCACCAGCCGCGCGGCCTCGCGGATCCGTTCCCTGCCTGTCACGCCTTCTCCCACTCCGGCTCCCCGATCAGCCGAGCCTCGCGTCGCTGCCACGCGGGCCCATCGTCGCCTCCGTGCCCTGCGACGGCTGCCAGTCGAAGACGTAGCCGCCCTCCATCGAGCCGATGATCACCTCGGCGCCGGCCGTCGCACCGGCCTTGATCAGCGCCTCCTCGACCCCGAGCCGTTCGAGGCGGTCGGCCAGGTAGCCGACGGCCTCGTCGTTGGAGAAGTCGGTCTGCCGGATCCACCGCTCGGGCTTCTCACCGGTCACCTGGAAGCGGTTCTCGTCGACGCGCCGCACCGAGAACCCGGTCTCGCCGAGCTGCCTGGGCCGGATGACCAGCCGCGTGGGCTCCTCGACCGGAGCCTGCGCCCGGGCCGCCGCCACCATCTCCGCCATCGCGAACGCCAGGGACCGCAGACCCTCGTGGCTGGCCGCGGAGATCTCGAAGACGCGCAGGCCGCGCTCCTCCAGCATGGGCGTGACGATGTCGGCCAGATCCCGGCCGTCGGGCACGTCCACCTTGTTCAGCGCGACCAGCCGCGGCCGGTCCTGCAGCGACCCGTACGCCGCGAGCTCGGCCTCGATCACCTCGTAGTCGGTGACCGGGTCGCGCCCGGGCTCGATCGTCGCGCAGTCGAGCACGTGCACGATCGTCGAGCAGCGCTCGACGTGCCGCAGGAACTCGTGGCCGAGGCCCCGGCCCTCGGACGCCCCCGGGATGAGCCCCGGCACGTCGGCGACCGTGAAGACGGTCTCACCCGCCGTCACCACGCCGAGGTTGGGGATGAGCGTCGTGAACGGATAGTCAGCGATCTTGGGCCGGGCCGCGGAGAGCGCCGCGATCAGGGACGACTTGCCCGCGTTGGGGAACCCGACCAGCGCCACGTCGGCGACCGTCTTGAGTTCGAGCACGATCTCGGCCTCGTCGCCCGGCTCGCCGAGCAGCGCGAAACCCGGCGCCTTGCGCTTGGCGTTGGCCAGCGCGGCGTTGCCGAGACCGCCGAAGCCGCCCTGCGCGGCGACGTACCGGGTGCCGGCGCCGACCAGGTCGACCAGCACCTCGCCGGTCCTGGCGTCCTTCACGACCGTGCCGTTGGGCACCGGAAGGACGATGTCCTCACCGTTGGCGCCGTCCCGGTTGGAGCCCATGCCCTGCTTGCCGTTGCCCGCGCGGCGGTGCGGCCGGTGGTGGTACTCCAGCAGGGTGGCCGTGTTGGGATCCACCTCCAGGACGACGTCGCCGCCGCGTCCGCCGTTGCCGCCGTCGGGCCCGCCCAGCGGCTTGAACTTCTCCCGGTGGATGGAGGCGCAGCCGTTGCCCCCGTCACCCGCCTTGATATGCAGGACGACGTGGTCCACGAAGTCGGCCATCAGCCGCTCCCCCTAACTGCCGTATGAAAAAACGAATGAGGCGGACCGAATGCTCGATCCGCCTCATCGCGCTGCTTGCTGGTGTCCGGGGCGGATCTACTCCGCGGCCGGGACGATGCTCACCGCGCGGCGACCGCGCTTGGTGCCGAACTGCACCCGGCCGGTGGCCAGGGCGAACAGCGTGTCGTCGCCACCACGGCCGACGTTGTCGCCGGGGTGGAAGTGCGTGCCGCGCTGACGGACGATGATTTCGCCCGCGTTCACCAGCTGACCGCCGAAACGCTTCACACCGAGGCGCTGAGCGTTCGAGTCACGGCCGTTCCGGGTGGACGAGGCGCCCTTCTTGTGTGCCATGATTCACTCCCTTTCGGGGGTAAGCGGGGGTCGTCCCCCGGGAAAACTACTGTCCGGGGTTGATGCCGGTGACCTTGACCTGGGTGTACCGCTGGCGGTGACCCTGGCGCTTCTTGTATCCGGTCTTGTTCTTGTACTTCAGAATCCGGATCTTCGGGCCCTTGGTCTCGCCGAGGATCTCGGCGGTCACCTGGAACCGGGAAAGCGTGGCTGCGTCGGTGGTGACATCGCCGTCGTTGACGACGAGCACCGCCGGCAGCGACACCGAGGAGCCAACCTCTCCGGCGACCTTGTCCACCTCGAGGACGTCCCCGACGGAGACCTTCTGCTGCCTGCCGCCGCAACGAACGATCGCGTACACCGCGGAACCCTTCTACTGGCTAAATGCTGAGATGCCGCGCCCCGCATCCA
The DNA here is from genome assembly GCF_039649665.1 of Microbispora sp. ZYX-F-249. Taxonomy (NCBI): domain Bacteria; kingdom Bacillati; phylum Actinomycetota; class Actinomycetes; order Streptosporangiales; family Streptosporangiaceae; genus Microbispora; species Microbispora maris. Next base: position 219,044 of record NZ_JBDJAW010000008.1, read on the forward strand.
GCTGCTGTCGATAACACGACCGGCGATCCGGGCAGGCGCGCGAAGCCAGGCACGCCGACACCGGGCGCACCGGTTGCCTAGGGTACCGGATATCCGGCACCCAGGTCGAACCGAGCGGACCGCCGGGTGACGAAGTCGTTACTCCGCCGTCTTCCTGCGGGAACGTCGCCGTCCCCGGGAAGCCGGCGCGGAGCCGTCGCCCTCGTCGGAGTTGGTGGGATCGGCGTCGATGGCGTCGGTGACGCTCTCGCGCGCCGAACCCGACGCCGCGGCCACCGATCCCTCGTTGGCCGCGAGCTTTTCGGCCACCGTCTTCTCGATGGCCATCTTGCCCTGCGTGCCACGCGGCTCGGGCTTCGCCTCGACCGGCTCGGTCGACACGATGATCCCGCGCCCGTGACAGCAGTCGCACGGCGTGGAGAACGCCTCCAGCAGGCCTTGGCCGACCCGCTTGCGCGTCATCTGCACCAGACCCAGCGAGGTGACCTCGGCCACCTGGTGCTTGGTCCGGTCCCGCGCGAGGCACTCCAGCAGTCGCCGGAGCACTAGGTCGCGGTTGCTCTCCAGCACCATGTCGATGAAGTCGATCACGATGATGCCGCCGATGTCCCGCAGCCTGAGCTGACGGACGATCTCCTCGGCCGCCTCCAGGTTGTTGCGGGTGACGGTCTCCTCGAGGTTGCCGCCCTGCCCGGTGAACTTACCGGTGTTGACGTCGACGACCGTCATCGCCTCGGTGCGGTCGATCACCAGCGAGCCGCCGGACGGGAGCCACACCTTGCGCTCCATCGCCTTGGCGATCTGCTCGTCGATCCGGTAGGCGGAGAAGGCGTCGGTCTCCTCCTCCCACTTCGTCAGGCGCTCGGCCAGGTGCGGGGCGACGTAGCGGACGTACTCGTCCACCGTCGTCCACGCCTCGTCGCCCTCGACGACCAGGGAGCTGAAGTCCTCGTTGAAGACGTCGCGGACCACCCGGACGGTCAGGTCGGGCTCCCCGGACAGCAGTTCCGGCGGACTGGCCGACTTGGCCTTGCGCTGGATGTTCTCCCACTGGGCCGACAGCCGGGCCACGTCGCGGCTGAGCTCCTCCTCCGAGGCGCCCTCCGCCGCGGTGCGCACGATGACGCCCGCGTTCTCCGGCATGACCTTGCGCAGGATCTGCTTGAGCCGGGCCCGCTCCTTGTCGGGGAGCTTGCGGCTGATCCCGGTCATCGAGCCGTCCGGCACGTAGACCAGGTAGCGGCCGGGCAGGCTGACCTGGGAGGTCAGCCTGGCGCCCTTGTGGCCGATGGGGTCCTTGGTGACCTGGACGAGCACCGACTGCCCGGACTTCAGCGCCGCCTCGATCCGCTTGGGCTGGCCCTCCAGCCCCGCGGTGTCGAAGTTCACCTCGCCGGCGTACAGCACGGCGTTGCGGCCCTTGCCGATGTCCACGAACGCCGCCTCCATGGAGGGCAGCACGTTCTGGACCTTGCCGAGGTAGACGTTGCCGACGTACGACTGGCTCGACTCACGGTCGACGTAGTGCTCGACGAGGACGCCGTCCTCGAGCACCGCGATCTGGGTGCGGCCGCCCTGGCGGCGCACGACCATGATCCGCTCGACCGACTCGCGCCGGGCCAGGAACTCCGACTCGGTGATGATCGGGGGACGGCGGCGGCCCAGCTCGCGGCCCTCGCGGCGGCGCTGCTTCTTCGCCTCCAGCCGCGTCGATCCCCGTACGCCCTGGACCTCGTCGACCGAGGTGGACCGGGTGGCGCGGGGCGCCCGGATGCGGACGACGGTGTTCGGCGGGTCGTCGGGGGCCAGTTCGGCCTCCTCGGTGCCGCGGCGGCGACGGCGGCGACGCCGCCGGGTGCCGGCCTGGCCCTCGGAGTCGTCGTCCCCCTGCTCGCGGTCCTCCTCGTCGCCCGGCGCGGCCTGCGACTCCTCGCCCTCGCCCTCGGACTCCTCGCCGTCCTCGGTGTCCCTGGCGCGGGCGCCCCGGCCGCGTCCGCCGCGACGGCGGCGACGCCTGCGGGCGCCGCCGTCGGCCTCGGACTCGTCGTCGCCGGACTCGCTCGTCTCCTCCGGCTCCTCGGCTTCCTCGTCCTCCGCCGGCGTCGGCTCGGCGACGGGCGACGCGGGCCTCTGCGCGGGCACCGCGAACGGGTCGGGAGCCTGGAAGATCGGCTGGAACAGCGCCGACGGCGCCTGGAAGGTCACCGAGGGCACGGACGGCTGGGGCGCCGACAGCCCGAAGGGATCGGCCACCACGTCCGGCCGCCCGCCGTCCTCCTCGACGTCGATGTCCTCGATGTCGAGCGGCTCGTCGTCCAGCGGTTCCTCGTCGGGGAGGTTGAGCCCGAGCGCGGCGGCGACCTCGGCCTCGGCTGCGCTCATGGCCCTGGATCGTTCCGGCGCCGGCTCTTCCGCGCGGGCACGGCGACGCCGCCGCGGAGCGGCGGGCTCCTCGGCCTGTGCCGTGTCCTCGGCCTGCGCCGTCTGCGCCGCCTGCTCCGGCTGGGGGGACGGCTCGGTCTCCTCGGTCCTCTTGCGGGTGCGGCGACGCCGGGCCGGCGCGGCCGGCTCGTCGTCCCCGGTCGTCGCCGCCTCCGGAACGGCCGGCTCCGCGGCCGGCTCGGTGACCTGTGTGTCCATGACCTGTGTCTCGGCGGCCTGTGTCTCGGCGGTCTTGGTACGGCGGCGGGTGACCCGCTTGGGCCGCTCCTTCGCGACCGGCTCCTCCTGCGTCGCCGGCTCCTGCGCGGGCGGCGCGGAGGTCTCGCCGGCGGGCTCGGCGGCCACCGGGACGTCGGCGGCGACCACCGTGGTCACCGGCGGCGGCACCTCGTCCGGCTCGGGCGGGGGCCCGGCCGGGCGGCTCGCCGACCGGCGCCGCGGCGTCGCGGACACGCCGGACGGACCGGAGGAAACCGCGTCTCCCCCGGCCTGGTCTCGTTCTTCCGTTGTCGTGTCACCGTCAAGGCTCACAGCCCCGTCAGTGGGCTCGTTGTCGAGCATGCGGGCGCTCTCCCGTCAGCCTCCGGGCACGTTGCCGCGCCGCGCGAAGGCTCTCGTCTCTCGCGGTCCGCCGGGCTTCCTGTCGGCGCCTCGGCGGCAAGTCTTATCGGTCTCCGCCTGCCCGGTCGAAGGCGAACGGGTCGGCGGGCTCACCGGTCGCGTCGAGCGGCCCCTGCGCCAGCCTGGTCACCGCTGCGGGTGACGGCGGCGCGAAGCCTGCCACGAGACGCAGACCCATGAGCACGTCATCGGGCCGTACGGCAGGTGTTTCGTGCCGAACAACCATACGAAGTATGACACACGGTTGAACGGTCTCCTGACCTGCCGTAATTCCCGGCCCTTCCACTACGGCGAGCGAACGCACCGCCTGGCGGGCGTCGAATCGCCGCATTCCCTTCTTGGTCAGGCGCTCGACCTCCACCTGGCCTGCCGCCAGGAACTCCTTGACCGCCCGCTCGGCCTCGCCCGGATCGGCCCCGGGGAGCCCCAGCTCCCACATCGAGCCCTCCAGCCGGTCGGCCAGGTTCCCGTCCCGCGCCTCCACCACGTCGAGCACGTCCAGCCCCGGCGGCAGCGAGGCGTCGAGGTCGTCGCGAACCCGCCGCGGGTCACACGGCCGGTTCACCCCGATCTCGAGGTACTCGGCCTCGCTCGCCACTCCGGTGGGGGCGGCGCCGGCGTAGGAGATCTTCGGGTGGGGGCTGAAGCCCGCGCTGTAGGCCACCGGGATGCCTGCTCGCCGCACCGCCCTTTCGACGGCGCGGGAGATGTCGCGGTGGCTGGTGAAGCGCAGGCGGCCCCGCTTGGCGTAGCGCACGCGCAGTCGCTGCACCGTGGGTTCGGGCGCGGGCCCGTCGGGAACGGGTTTCAGAGTTCCGTCGTCCTTCCGGTCTCGGTCGATCGTCTTTCAGGATAGTCGCGCAGCAGGAGTACTAGGACGGCCTCAGGTCTCAAGGTGGTCCACGAAGAGCCCTATAAGGATCTTGTCGTTGAGTGGACCCCCGAAGGCGAAGTGAATGCGACCCGCCGTCGGCCCCAGCTTGGAATGCCACTCACAAAGGTAGATCTGCCCCTGGTAGCTGACCTCGCGCTGCGCCATGGCTTTCCGGTTGCGGTGCGTGTTCGGACTGTCGGGTGAGATGCCGGCCAGCCCCAGCGACCTGAAAGCGGCCGCAATCCGGTCCGGCATGCCACCGGCCTCCCGATGCACGGACAGAAAGTGATCGTTCAAGGCCCCGAGGTGTTCGATCACCTGGTCCCGTAACTCCTGGTAGGTCCCCTTCAACCTACGGAAGGTCAGGTCCGGATGGAACAGCAGATTCGGGAAGGCGGCCTCGACAAGCTCGAAGAACTCACTCTCGGCGACATCTTCGAGCAGATAGACATACCGCCAGAACGGGGCGAGAGCTCGGTGGAACGCGAAGAAGAAGAGGCGCCCCGTCACAATCCTCGCACGGACCTCGGCGAACCCGGAGCGAGGAGAGAGCGGGAACACCAGGCAAGCGACCGCCCGCCTGCGCAGCGACATGGAGAGGGCATAAGCGACTGACATCGCCATCGTTGCAGACGGGTCAGCCCCGATGGCGACCTCATCGCACTCCGCATCAGCAGCGTCCCATTCACGGCACTTGTCCAGCAGACCCCAGAACCTCAGCCGTGTGTCGCGGTTGATCTGCGCGTTCGGGCCTGCCTGGAGATATTCGTGCAGTTCCATACTCTGCGTGCAGGTGGTCGCCTCGAACATCGGGGGCTTCCATGGGGTCCAGCCGCGGCACCGGAGTTCCTCCACCTGGTCGTTGAAATCATCCAACGCGATCTCGACCTCGTCCGGTCGGCGATCACCGAAGTTGAAGCTCGTTTCGTCGATGACGATGCGGGGGATGTCATCGCCTCTTGGCACGTGCCAGCCTCCCCAGGTCTTCCTCCATCTGATCGAAGAACCCCATCGGCCAGTGCGTCAGCTCGCCACGAGGTGTTATCTCGACAGACGCCGGGGCGGGGCCCTGCCCGTCAAAGAAGTGCACCAGCATCTGCTCGACCGGGACCGTGCGGTCCTCCACCGCCGCCAGGCGAATGCCGTTCAGCACGTGATCGCTGTGCGTCTCCACGATCACCTGCGCCCCCGCACCGGCCACACGCGCCAGAAACCGGCCGATGCGCGACTGTCCGGCGGGATGCAGATGCGCCTCGGGATTCTCCACGATCAACAGCGATCCCGGACCGGCGAGCAGGCCGGCGACGATCACGGGCAGGGCGTAGGAAAACCCAAATCCCATGTTGGCGGGACGGATGTCGTCCCTGAGCAGTCCCGGCTGCTGGAACCGGATCACGCTCAGGGAGAGGCCGGGAGGCCATTGGGCGGTGATCCGGATCGGTCGAATGATCTCTTCCGCCCACGCCTCGACCTGTGCCCGCAGAGTGATGACGCCGGGCGGATCGACGGTGCCCGGGTGCCTGAGAGGCTCCCGGATAACGTCGTTGTCATGGACGGCCAGCACCTGTGCGACATACTGTCCCTGCTCGCCCACCCCTACATCCGTCATGTCCTCTGCGGTAACCGCGAGTTGGTCGCGCGGTCCCAGACGTTCGGCCATGAGGTAGGTGAAGGCGCTCCCCCGTCCCGACAGGACTGCGGGATGCGCGGCAGCATCCGGGTCGACGACGCGAAGATTGAGAGAACGATCGTCCGGCACCGCGAGCCGGTAGCGATACGAGTCCGTCGCAGTGTCGATGCCGATATCGATGACGGCCTCGTCCGCGTCGGGATGCAGCACCTCCTCGGCCTCGCCGAGCGCCAGCCCGTGCACACCGTTGAGGGCCACCGTGCCCCGCTGCGGACGTTCAGCCACCTGCCGGGCGAGCAACAGCGCCTGCAGGATCGTGCTTTTGCCGGTTCCGTTCAATCCCGTGAGCACCGTCAGCGGGCGCATCGCGATGGCGAGCTCCGGAAATCGTTTGAAATTCTGTATGCGCAGCCGGGTGATCACGCGGAGGACACCACCTCACTGGCCGTGCCGAAGCGGTAACGGACCTTTCGTACGTCACCGGTCGAGGTCGTGATCGCTTCCAGGTAGAAGCCGTCGTTCGTCATAAGGTCGCGCGCACGACGGACTATGGTCTCTTCCCGGCCGTCGATCGCCTCAGGGTGCGCGGCCAGGGCGGTCGCCCAGCTCTCGAACAACGCCCTGTTGACCGGGTAGCGGCTCGTGGCGTTCCACGGCCACTTACGGAACGCGTTGTCGCCGAACACCTTCCGCGCCATTGTCATGGCCTCAACGAACTCTGCGCGCAACTCGGCCAGCCTCGCGTCGCCGACCTTGCCGGGATCGTCCAGTACGGTGAGCGCCTCGTCCAGGAAGGGATCCATCGCGCCTTCATAGCGATCCACACCGAGCAGCCGGAACGCGCAAAAGCGCAGCACGAGTTCCCTGTCCGCCATGCGGAGGTGATCGACGAAAGAGGATCCGACCGCCTGCGCGAAAGCAGGGTGATGGGCGCAGTCCTTCAGGAACTCACGGCTACGGCGCTTACTCATACAGTGCCGGATCTCCTGCGTGTTCAAGGGAGTCCCGCCGGTGTTGATGCGTTTGAAGATGTCGTACTTGATCTGGGAAGGAGTCTCGGCATCGATGACGTGGACGACGAGCTGCGTCTGGTAGAAACGCCGGCGCCATGCCACGGGCAGGTCGGCGAATGTCTTGCCTTGCTCGTTGCGCAGGTACTCGAGGTCGCTGAGCGCGAACTGGTTCGCACTCTCCCGCGCGAACGCGTGGATGGTGCTCAGACGCTGAAGGCCGTCGACGACCTTCATGCTGCCGTCACGATCAGCGGCGAAGTAGAAGGCGGGGAGGGGGATCTGCAGGAGGATCGACTCGATCAAACGGGAGCGCTGCCCCGGTTTCCACACCTTGTTACGCTGAAAGTCGGGGGCCAGCTCCAGTTCGTCCTCGTCGATCATGTCCAGGACGTTGCGAATTGAGAAGTTCTTCGACGACACCCGGATGTCGACCGGGTTCCAGGGCTGCTCTAGTGCCTCAAGCGGTGCGTCGGCCGCTTCCTGCTCAGCCTCGACGTCCATGGGGCGATCCAGGAAGTACTCTTCCCTGACGCCCGGCCCGTCACTCATAAGCCACCCTCCTGTACGTAGCGTAACGCCATCGATGATCGCGCCTACGGCATACAGGAGATTACGGCAGTGAAAGGCGCGGCTTGCGTCGTCGTTCTGACGACTGCAAGCCGCGCCGTCTCTAGATCACGGTGAGTGGCAGCAGTTTCTTGCCGGTGGGGCCGATCTGGATCTCCGTCCCCATCGTGGGGCAGACGCCGCAGTCGTAGCAGGGCGTCCAGCGGCAGTCCTCGACCTCGACGTTGTTGACCGCGTCCTGCCAGTCCTGCCACAGCCACTCGCGGTCGAGGCCGGCGTCGAGGTGGTCCCAGGGAAGCACCTCGTGCTCGTCCCGCTCGCGCGTCGTGTACCAGTCCACGTCGACCGGCTCGTCGGCGAGGGCACGGTCCGCCGCCGCCATCCACCGCTCGAACGAGAAGTGCTCGCTCCAGCCGTCGAACCGGCCGCCGTCCTCCCAGACGGCGCGGATGACCCGGCCCACCCGGCGGTCGCCCCGCGACAGCAGCCCCTCCACGATCGAGGGCTTGCCGTCGTGGTAGCGGTAGCCGATGGCCCTGCCGTACTCCTTGTCGGAGCGCAGGGCGTCGCGCAGCGCGCGCAGCCGGCGGTCCACCGTCTCGTGGTCGCACTGGGCGGCCCACTGGAACGGCGTGTGCGGCTTGGGCACGAACCCGCCGATGGAGACCGTGCAGCGGATGTCCCGCGAACCGGTCGCGTCACGGCCCGCCTTGATGACCTTCTTGGCCAGGTCGGCGATGCCGAGGACGTCCTCGTCCTCCTCCGTCGGGAGCCCGCACATGAAGTAGAGCTTCACCTGCCGCCATCCGTTGGAGTAGGCGGTGGTGACGGTGCGGATCAGGTCCTCCTCGGTGACCATCTTGTTGATCACCTTGCGCATCCGCTCGGACCCGCCCTCCGGCGCGAACGTGAGCCCGGAACGGCGGCCGTTGCGGGACAGCTCGTTCGCCAGGTCGATGTTGAACGCGTCGACCCGCGTGGACGGCAGGGACAGGCCGACCTGGCTGCCCTCGTAGCGGTCGGCGAGACCCCTGGTGACGTCGGCGATCTCGGAGTGGTCGGCGCTGGACAGCGACAGCAGCCCGACCTCGCTGAAGCCCGACTCCTTGATCCCGGCCTCGACCATGTCGCCGATCGTGGTGATCGACCGCTCCCGGACCGGACGGGTGATCATCCCCGCCTGGCAGAAGCGGCAGCCCCGGGTGCACCCCCGGAAGATCTCGACGCTGAACCGCTCGTGCACGGTCTCGGCGAGCGGGACCAGCGGCTTCTTCGGGTACGGCCACTCGTCGAGGTCCATGACCGTGTGCTTGAAAACGCGCGTCGGCACGCCGTCGCGGTTGGGGACGACGCGCTTGATGCGGCCGTCCGGGTGGTACTCGACGTCATAGAACTTCGGGACGTACACCCCGCCCGTGGAGGCGAGGCGCAGCAGCAGCTCGTCGCGGCCGCCGGGCGACCCCTCGGCCTTCCATTCGCGCAGCACCTCGGAGATCGCGATGGCGATCTGCTCGCCGTCGCCGAGCACGGCGGCGTCGAGGAAGTCGGCGATGGGCTCCGGGTTGAATGCGGCGTGGCCGCCCGCCAGCACGATCGGGTCCTCGTCGGTGCGGTCCACCGCCTCCAGCGGGATCCCCGCGAGGTCGAGCGCGGTGAGGAGGTTCGTGTAGCCGAGCTCGGTGGCGAACGACACCCCGAGGACGTCGAACGCGCGAACCGGCCGGTGGCCGTCCACGGTGAACTGCGGGACGCCCTCGGACCGCATGAGCGCCTCGAGGTCGGGCCACACCGCGTAGGTGCGCTCCGCCAGCGTCTCGGGCAGCTCGTTGAGGATCTCGTAGAGGATCTGCACCCCCTGGTTGGGCAGGCCGACCTCGTAGGCGTCCGGGTACATCAAGGCCCACCGGACGGTCGCCTCGTCCCAGTCCTTGACCGTCGAGTTAAGCTCGCCCCCGACGTACTGGATCGGCTTCTGCACCTTCGGCAGCAGCGGCTCCAGGCGGGGAAACAACGACTCGACAGACATGCCTCCAGGGTATCGGCTCCCGGGAGTGTCCCCTGCGGATCTTCCGGCCTCAGAAGGGGTGCCAGATCCTGTCGTCGCCCGCGCGCAGCGAGGCCAGGCGGTGGCGCAGCTCCCCGTGCGCGCGGTCGTCGCGGTGCCCGATGCGCAGCACGGCCGTCAGCGTCTGGAGCTCCCGGATGTCGCGCAGCACCGGATAGCCCGGCCAGTCCCTGACGTCGCATCCGTACTCGCGGGCGAAGCCGTCCCGCTGGGCGTCGGACAGGCCGAACCGGGCACCCTGCATGGTGGGCACCAGGTCGACCTCGCGCGGCCCGGCGCTGGCCGAGTCCCAGTCGCACAGCAGGATCCGGTCCGCGGTGCGGATCAGGTTGCCCCGGTGCGCGTCGCCGTGGACCAGCCCGTACGGCAGGGCGAACTCGACCCGCTCGTAGTACGCCTCCTCCAGCGCCGCGCACCGGTCCAGCAGCCACTCCCGCTCCACGCCGTCCAGCACGAGGCTCGCCCGTACGGCCCGCCGTACGCGGCCGAAGGGATCGTAGGTCGGCAGCGCGAACGGGACCGGCGGCAGGGAGTGCAGCCACCGCAGCAGCAGGCCGAGCGGGACCGGGTCGCCGTCGTCCGCGCCGTCCTCGTAGTGCCAGAAGGTCGCCAGGCAGCCCTCGACGGCCAGCGGCTGGCGCACGTCGAGCGGCAGCGTGACGGGGAAGCCCTGCTCGTGCAGCCAGCGCGTGACCTTGAGCGAGGTGGCCAGCCTGTCGTACTTGCCGGGAGTGCCGGCCTCCGCCAGGCGGACGACGACCCCCTCGCCCGGCAGGTGGTAGACCACGTTGGCGAAACTGCGCAGCAACCGTGCGCCGTCGGCGCTGAGCCCGGCCCGGCGGCACGCCTCCGCGAGCGCGGGCGGGGTGCCGGCGACGGTGGAGACGCTCATGCCACCTCCTCGCCTGGCGGCTCGGACTCGCATGCGCGAACTACGCCGTGTCTATTGATTCGCTCGCTCCGCTCGCTCATCGCGGATCCCCCTCGCCGCCCGGTGCCCCGGACGGTGTCCCGGACGCGGCCTCGGGCAGCGCCCGGGCGGCCGACTGGGGCAGGCCGGTCGCGCAGAACGCCTCCAGCCGCTCCGCCAGCTCGCCCCGCACCATCGGCCTGGTGACCTGGAGCGTCTCGGCCAGGCTGTCGATCCTGCGCTCCGGCGGCAGGGCCAGCAGCGGCGTCAGGGCCTGCTCGGCCCCGCCGGGGTCGTCCTCCATCAGGTGGGCGACGGCCAGGTGCGCCCCGGCCATCGCCTCGCAGCCGTACGACCGGTTCTGGCGGTCCTCCCGCGCGTACAGGCCGAGCGCGGCGCGGGCCTGCTCGATCGCCCGGCCCGCCTGTCCGAGGTGCAGGTGCGTGACCGCCGTGTAGTAGGCGTGCTTGGCGGGCCGGAAGGCGAACTCCCCGGCGAACCCGTCGTGCAGCTCGTCCCCGGTGCCCGCCTCGCGGGCGTCCGCCGCCTTGAGCAGGTCGTCCTCCGCTTCGCGGGTCCGGCCGAGCATCGCACCCGCCCGCGCCCGCAGCATGTGCAGCCGCGCGCCGCCCTGGCCCCGGTGCAGATGGGTGAGACCGTCCGCGGCGTAGCCCGCCGCGTCCTCGTACCGCCGGTCCCACAGCGCGACCGACGCCTGCATGCCGCGGGCCCAGCCCATGAGGGCCCGGTGCCCGGCGATCCTGCCGTACGTCCACGCCGCGCGGGCGAGGTCGTCGGCGGGCACCCGGCGGCCCATGTCCATGCTCGCGTTGGCCATCAGCCCGCACAGCGTCCCGGCCAGGAAGAACAGCTCGCCGGCCTGGGCCGGGTGGACGCGCCGCTCCAGCGCCCGGCGGGTCTGCTCCTGCAGCGCCCGCATCTCCACGAACAGCGGCAGGGGCGCCTCCCAGACGTACCGGCGGGACAGCCAGATCACCTGCGTGCGCAGCCGTTCCAGTGCGCTGTCGCCGATCTCGCTCGTCTCCACCCGCTCGGCGTGCTCGCTCGCCTCGCGGGCGGCGGCGCTGATCAGGTCGGGCGCGGTACGCCGCCGCCAGGTCTCGGGGCCGCGCATCTCCGGCGGCGTGTAGTCCCTGGCGAACCCGAGCTGCACCGGGCCCGTCTCGAACAGCCGGCACAGCAGGTCGGTGTAGTCGCGGTCGGGCCGCGCCCCGGCCTCCCACTCCCGCCAGGACCGCTCGGTCAGTCCCCTGCGCTTGATCTGCTCGCGGTCGCACATCGCGTGGAAGCGCTCGATCGCCTCCTCCACCGTCCACCCGTACGCCAGGCGCAGGCACTTGAAGCGGGTCAGCCGCGGGCAGCACAGGTGGATCTCGTCGGCGATCTGGTGGAGGACCGCGGTCGTCGGCGGCTCCCCGAGGGCGGCGAGGGTGCGCTCGCGGATGCCGCCGGCGATCTGGATGGCGGACCGGTCCCCGCCGCGTGAGGGTGTCGTCATCGGCTCTCCCAGTGGTGACACCCGCACGCTAACGCCGTACGTGTCACGAACCGGTCACCTCGCGCACTGCGAGTCCCTCTCCACCGGGCGGACAGGAGTGATGGTGCCGCCGCCGCGCAGCTGGGCCGTGAAGAGCTGGCCGCACAGGCTCGCCGGCGTCTCGGCGAACCACACCGTCGGCGGGTCGCCCGCGGCCGCGGCGGCCCACCTCCCGCCGCCGTACACGATCCGGTAGTCGGGGAAGGCCGTGCGCAGCAGGTCAAGGGCGCGCTGGCGTTCCCGCGCCTCGTCGTCCGGAGTCACAGTTCCTCCGTAAGGGTTCGTTCAGCCCCCGAACCTGTTCCGTTCTCATGATGTTCGCCGCGCCGTGCGGGCACCAGTGAGAGCCGGGAACCGGCACCCTGCGGACGGCTCTCATGCGGCGACGCGGGGACCGCGGCACACGTCAGACCGGTCGCGATCTCAGATGGATCGCCTGCAGGATGGCGATCGCCGTCATGTTCGCGAACGTCGCGGTGCCGCCGTAGGAGACGAACGGCAGCGGCACGCCGGTGATCGGCATGATGCCGATCGTCATGCCGACGTTGACGAGCGTCTGGAAGGCCAGCCACGCGACGATGCCGCCCGAGACGAGCGCGCTGAACCGGTCGCCGCACATCCGGGCGATCCGCGCGCCGCGCAGCAGCACCACGCCGAGCAGGGCGACCACGGTGACCGACCCGACGAAGCCGAGCTCCTCGCCCGCGACGGTGAAGATGAAGTCGGTGTGCTGCTCGGGCACGAACCGGCCCGTGGTCTGGCCGCCGTGGAACAGGCCCTTGCCGAACACCTCGCCCGACCCGATCGCCACCAGCGCCTGCGTGCTGTTGTAGCCCACGCCGCGCGGGTCGCTGGACGGGTCGATGAGCGCGGTGAACCGGGCCACCTGGTACGGCTTGAGCAGCCCCAGCGACCACACCGCCACCGCCGCGAGGCCCGTGAGCAGCACCCCGGCCACGACCCAGCGCTTGCGTATCCCGGAGAAGACGATGATCGCGCCGGTCGTCGCCATCAGCACCATGGTGGTGCCGAGGTCGGGCTGCAGCATGACCAGCGCCGCCGCGGCGCCCGCCGCCGCGAGGGACAGCGCGAGACCGGCGGCCCTCGGCCGGTCCTTGGTCTTCTTGCCTTTCTCCGACGTCGGGGCCAGCAGCCGCGCCAGTATCACCACCAGCGCCGGCTTCATCAGCTCGGCCGGCTGCAGGGCGAAGCCCCCGCCCAGCAGGATCCACGAGTGGTGGCCGTTGATCGTCGATCCCATCGGGCTGATGACCAGGATCAGCCCGATGACGGCGATGCCGTACAGGACCGGCGCGTACGTGCGCAGCCAGCGGTAGTCGGTCACCGCGATCGCGCTGTAGAGCGCCAGACCGATGAGCAGGTTGAGCACGTGCTTCTTGGCCATGCCCGTCGGCTCGATCGACGACCAGGTGCGGGTGGCCGACCACACCAGCAGCGTGCCGACCGCGCTGAGCGCGACCACCGCCCCGAACAGCAGCCAGTCCATCCGCCAGACGACCGATCCCCGCCCGACGACCCGGCTCGCGAACGACCTCCGCCGTATTCCGATGGCCTCAGTCATGGCAGGCCCGCCTCACTGCGTGTTGTCGCGGCTGATGGCCGGCAGCCGCGTCACCGGTTTGCCGTCCGGAAGCGCCGGCTTGACCGGCTTGCCGTTGTCCCCCTTGCTCAGGCCGAAGATGCCCTCCCAGATGCGCCGCACGGCGGGCGCGGCGGTCGAGGCGCCGAAGCCGCCCTGCGCGACCATGACCACGGTGACGAGCCGCGGATTGTCCGCGGGCGCGAAGGACGCGAACCACGACGTGTCCTCCTTGCCGTAGACCTCGGCCGTACCGGTCTTGCCGCCGATCTTGACGATGTTGAACGGGAAGCCGCGGAACGCGCCCGCCGCCGTGCCGTCCGAGGGCACCTCGCTGAGCGCCTTGCGGATGTACTCGCGCGTCTCGTCGTTGACCGGCAGGTGTCCCTCGACCGGGACCGGGATCTCCTGCTTCAGCGTGCCGTCCGGACGCATCAGCGCCCAGCCGATCCGCGGGCTGCGCACGTTGCCGTCGCCGAGCAGCGCGGCGTACGCCCGGGCGAGCTGGAGGGGGGTGACGAGCACGTCGCCCTGGCCGATCGAAAGGTTGACCGCCTCGTACGCGTGGAAGATCGCGCCCTCCACGCAGTTCTCGTGGGCCAGCCGCTTGGCGAACGAGGCCCGGCTCTGGTCCTTCATCTCCGGATAGCCGGTCTTGGCCCGCCTGCACATCTCGTCCTTGGTGGAGTTCCACAGGTCGCGCTTCCACCCTCGGGTGGGGATGCGCCCCGCGGACTCGCCCGGCAGGTCGATGCCCGTACGGCGGCCGAAGCCGTAGGCCTTGGCCATGTTCGGCATCGGCTCCTTGACCTTGGACTTGGGCGTCTTGCCGCCGTCGCGCAGCCACTCTTCGTACCCGGCCCGGTAGAACACGGTGTCGCACGACTTGACCAGCGCCTCGTGCAGCGAGATCGCGCCGAGACTCATGCCACCCGCGTTCGGGTACGACCGGCCCTCGACGGTGTAGGCGCCCGGGCACTGGTAGGTGCCGTGCAGCGGCTGACCGTCCGCGACCATCGCCGATGCCGAGCTGATCTTGAAAGTCGAGCCCGGGGCGTACTCGCCGGCGATCGCCCGCGACACCAGCGGCTTGCCCGACTTGTCCGACAACAGCCGCCGGTAGTCCTTCTCCGCGATGCCGCCCGTCCAGACCTTGGGGTCGTACGTCGGCCGGCTGGCCATCGCGATCACGCGGCCGGTCTTCACGTCGAGCACCACACCGGCGGCGCCGTCGGAGTTCGGCACCTCCTGCATGGCCTGGTCGAGCGACTTCTCGACGACACGCTGCACGTTGGCGTCGATGCTGGTCACCAGGATGTCGCCGGGGACCGGGTCGGACTGCTGGTTGACCGTGATGACCTTGCCCATCCGGTCGACCTGGACGTTGCGCAGGCCGGGCGCGCCGCGCAGGGCCGAGTCGTAGGTCCGCTCCAGCCCGTCGCGGCCGGTGAGGTCGACACCCGAGTAGTTGGCCTTGAGACCCTCCCGCTTCTCCAGCTCGCTCTGCGTGACCGGCTGCAGGTAGCCGAGGAGCTGGGCGGCGTCCTTGCCGTTCGGATAGTCGCGGATCGCCTGGATGTCGGCCGTGACACCCGGGAAGTCCTCCTGGCGTTCCAGGATCTGCAGCGCCGCGCGCGGGTTGACGTTGTTGGCCACCGGAATCGGCGTGTACGGCGAGCCGGGCCAGCACGGACGGCTGACGCCGGGCCCGCATGCCCGGATCTCCTGCTTCAGCTTCGACAGCGGCACCTTCAGCACGGCGGACAGGCGACGGAGCACGCCATCGCCGCCGTCCGGCATCCGCTCCAGCCGGCCGCGGTCCACGGATACCACCAGCGTCGTGCGGTTACGCACGAGCGGGCGGCCGGCGGAGTCGAGGATCGCCCCCCGCAGGGCGGGGACCCGCACCTCGCGGGTGCGCGTCTCCGTCGCGACCGTGACGAACCGCGACCCCTGCACCACCTGGACCTGCCACAGCCGGACGACGAGCACCACGATCATGGCGATGACCAGCACCTGCAGGACGAGCAGGCGCCCCCGCAAACGTGTCATGCCGTCCCCCGTCTCCAGCTCGGCACGAGCTCGCCACCGCCCGCGCGCCTCCGGTGGCCGCCGTGCATGACCTTGACCGCCCGGAGCACCAGTGGAGCGGCCACGAGATTGCAGATCGCGGCCCGGGGCCAGGCCGTGGCCAGCACCGGCCACGTGATCCCCGGGGCGCCGAGCAGCGCGCCCAGACCGGCCACCATGCCGGGCGCGATCACGGCGCACGCCGCCACCGCGGGCAGCGGCAGGCGCTCTCCCACACGGCCGGCCGCGTAGCCCAGGAAGCACAGGACCAGCGCGTACTGGCCCAGGGTGTGGTTGGAGGGTGGCAGCAGGTCGTAGGCGAGCCCTCCGCAGAAGCCGATCACCGCACCGGGCACGGGCCCGCGCCTGGTGGCGAGTGCGGCGACCGTCAGGAGCACCAGGTCCGGCGCCCACGAGAACAGCAGCCGGTTCACCACGCTGACCTGCAGCACCAAAGCGACGAAGAGCAACAGCGCGGCGATGAGGTTGCGGGCCATCGTTCAGTTCCTCCCGCCGCGGCCGTCGTCCGCCACGGCGCCGTCGTGCTCCCGGGGCACGTGCCGGGGCGCCGTGGCGGCGGGGCCCGTCTCCCGCCCCGCGCGCGGCTCCTGTACGGCCGGCTCCCGCACCTCCCCGTCCACGGCCTGCGTACCGTGCCGGGCGCGCCGGTCCTGTGCCGCCCCGGGCCGGGCCTCGCCCGTGCCGCGGCCCCGGTCGCCGAGCCCCCACTCGGCCTCCAGTGACGCGCGCCCCTGCCCGCGGCCGTCGTCGCCGCGCCGCTGCCGGTCCTCGCGCGCCGGCTTCGGCGGCTGCGGCTTCGGCGGCAGCACCGCGTCACGCGGATCGCGCTTCGGCGCCGCGACCACCACGCCGACGACGTCCAGTGAGGAGAAGTCGGTGAAGGGCCGCGCGTAGGCCGTCCTGGTGACCTCACCCGGCGTGTTGTCCACCCGCTCGACCACGCCGATCGGCACCCCCGGCACGTACGGCCTGCTCTGCTGCGAACCGAACGAGACGATCCGGCGGCCCACCCCGATCGGCACGGTGGAGTCGAGCAGGCGGAACCTGACGAGGTTGCCGCCTCCGCCCGCCTCGCCGAGGCCGCTCACGACGCCGAGCTCGTTGCCGCCTTCCAGGCGCGCCCCCGCCGAAAGGGCCGGGTCGGTCAGCAGGGCCACGGTCGAGCTGACCGGGCCCGCATGCACGATGCGGCCGACCAGCCCCACGTCGCTCAGCACCGTCATGTCGGGCCGGATCCCGTCGCCGGTGCCGGCGTCGATCTCGACCGTGTCCTCGAAACCCGCCACCGTACGCCGCGCGACGACCTGAGCCCCGACGACGCGGTAGCGGCCGAGCCCCGCCAGCCCGAGCATGCGGTCCAGCTTCTCGGCCCGCGCCCGGTCGAGCCGCTGCGCCGACACCTCGTCCCGCAGCCGCGCGTTCTCCTTGCGGAGGTCGGTGATGACGCGCCTGGCCGAGGGCGCGTCGCGCAGCATGCCGACGAACCCGGTGATCGGGCGGGTCACGGCGGCGCCGACGCGTTCGGCCTTCCCGAACACGGTGCCCACGAAGCCGCGCACCGGGCCGAGGACGTGGTCGTTCCCGGCCCGGTGATCCACGGTGATGAGGATCAGCGCCACGGCGAGGAGGAGTCCGAGAATCAGACGGGCGCGGCGGGTGTCTCTCATGACGCTCCTTAGTTGCGGGGCTCCGGCACGAGCACCTGCTGGAGGGCTTCAAAGTCCTCCACGCACCGCCCGGAGCCGAGCGCGACCGAGTCGAGCGCGTTCTCGGCCAGATGGACCGGCATGCCGGTCTCCTCGCGCAACCGGTCGACCATGCCGCGCAGCAGGGCGCCACCCCCGGTCACGGCGATGCCCCGGTCCATGAGGTCGCCGGAGAGCTCCGGCGGGCACTTGTCCAGCGTCGACTTCACCGCGTCCACGACCGCGTTGACCGGCTCGGCGATCGACCGGCGGATCTCCTCGGCGCTGATGACGACCGTCTTCGGCAGGCCGCTGACCAGGTCGCGGCCGCGCACCTCGGCGTGGAAGTCCTCCCCCGTGACGCACGCGGACCCCACGGCGATCTTGACCTCCTCCGCCGTGCGCTCCCCGAGCATCAGGGAGTACTCCTTCTTCGCGAAGGCGATGACCGCCTGGTCGAGTTCGTCCCCCCCGACGCGGATCGACTGGCTGGTCACGATGCCACCCATCGAGATGATGGCCACCTCGGTGGTGCCGCCGCCGATGTCGACGACCATGTTCCCGGTCGGCTCGTGGACCGGCAGGCCGGCGCCGATCGCGGCCGCCATCGGCTCCTCGATGATGTACACGCGGCGGGCCCCTGCCTGATAGCCCGCTTCCTTCACCGCGCGTTGCTCAACCGCGGTGATGCCACTCGGCACGGCCACGATGATGCGCGGACGCACGAAGTGACGGCGTTTGTGGATCTTCTGGATGAAGTACCGCAGCATCCGCTCGGTCACATCGAAATCCGCGATGACACCGTCCCTCAGGGGACGGATCGCGACGATGTTTCCGGGCGTCCGCCCGATCATCCGCTTCGCTTCTATTCCAACTGCCACGATCTTTCCAGTCGTGACGTTGATGGCGACGACGGACGGCTCGTTCAGGACGATGCCGCGTCCTCGGACGTAGACGAGAGTGTTCGCCGTGCCAAGGTCGACAGCCATGTCACGGCCCAGGAATGTCAGCTTGCTGCCCATGCGGAAGGAAGCCTTCCTTCAGGTGGTTAGCGGTTACCGGGTTCAGCGGGTGTGCGGGATGACGCATCGCATTCGAATCGTAACGGCACGTGCTCATCACTGGGCACATCGCGCTCTCAAGCCCCCGGAAAAACCGGCGTCCCCCCGCCTAAGCTCGGTCACCACCTGGAAAAACACGAGAGGCCCCGGTTTAAACCGGGGCCTCTCGTGGGGCAAGGGCTAGAAACGGTCCGGAAAGAAAATCTTGATTTCCCGGGCGGCGGACTCCGGCGAATCGGAGCCGTGGACGACGTTCTCGCCGATCTCCAGGGCGTGGTCGCCGCGGATGGTGCCGGGCGCGGACTTCACCGGGTCGGTCAGGCCGGCCAGGGCGCGGAACGCCTCGACGGCCCGGGGGCCCTCGAGCACCATCGCGACCAGCGGGCCGCCGGTGATGAACTCCACCAGCTCGCCGAAGAACGGGCGCTCGGAGTGCTCGGCGTAGTGGGCCTTGGCCGTCTCGGCGTCGAGCGTGCGCAGGTCCATCGCCACGATCTTGAGGCCCTTGCGCTCGATGCGGCCGATGACGTCCCCGATGAGACCGCGACGGACCCCGTCGGGCTTGATCAGGACAAGCGTGCGCTCGGACACGGTCTGTTCTCCTAAGGTCGTTGCTGAGGCTCACGTGGCGTCGTGCTCGCCGTATGGTGACCCGTCCAGGTCGCGGGCGCACCCGTCAAGCATCTGGAACTCCAACTGGGGAGTTCTGTACGCAACGGCAGCTTACCGGTCCGCGAACGCCGCTCCGATCGGGCGAGGCCGGGTGTCGACGGCGCGGCGGGTCAACCGGCGAGGTCGACCGGCGAGCTCGGCCGGCGTCGTCAGCGGGCGGGCCCCGCGTCCCCGGGGGCGCCGTCGTCCTCCTCCGGGGACGGCGTCGGCGCGGGGATCACCACCTGGCCGTCTCCCGGCGCGGCGGCGGCCCTCCGGGTCAGGACGGCGGAGAGCACGATCACTCCGACCACGACGAAACCGCCGATCTGCGCCCACATGTGCAGCGCGCCGATGAACCCCTCGACCAGGGCGTTCCCGTTGCCTCGCGCGGTCTCGGCCGCCTCACGCAGCCGGTTCACCTGGATGCCGGTGCCCAGCAGGAAGCCCGCGAGCACGGCCGGGAAACACAGCGACAGGCCCAGCATCGCCGAGCCCAGACCCGCCGTGCGGAACGCGCCGACCAACGCGACCGCCGACCCCCCGGCCAGCAGCACGAACGGCACCACCAGCGGCGTGCCGGACGGCGCCGGGACCAGCAGCCAGGTCGCGCACAGTCCCGCGACGACGGCCGCGAGACCGAGGGCCGTCATCCGCTCCGTGAACGCGTCCGGCACCCGGCCTGCGAGGACGGCGGCCACGAGCGCGGTCAGCGCGGCCACCAGGAACGGCACCCACAGGCCCTTGAGGCCGGGACCGCCCAGTGGGCCGCCGAGCTCGATGTAGGTCATCTGCGCGGCCGTCGGCAGCACCACCAGCCCGACCGCGACGTTGACGAAGGCGAGCGTACGGCCGCCCTGCCCCTCGAACGTGCCGAGCGCCGCGAGGCCCAGCATCGCCACGACGGCCAGCGCCGCGGCGATGACGACCAGGCGCGGCGGCCAGTCGAAGGTGATCCCCACGCCCAGCACCGCGATGGCCGCCGCCGGCACGATCGCGAGCGCGAGCCGCCCGCGCTCGGCCGACGTCGGCCGGCTCGCGGGCAGGATCTCCCCCTCGGTCCGGGTCCCGCCGTCACCGGAGATCATCCAGAGCACCAGGTACGCCGCGGCGAGGGCCAGCGCCACTCCGGTGAGCAGCGGGTACGGCTGGAGGGTGACCTGCCACGAGGTCACGTCGCGGATCGCCCACAGGGCGAGCGCCTGGGCCGTCAGCAACGAGGCGGCGAGCGCGCCCGCCCAGATCGGCAGCAGCACCCGGCGCCGGGAACGCTCGGCGGCCGCGACCAGCGTGGCCGGCACGAGCATGCCCGCGCCGACCCCGTGCAGCACGCGCAGCACGCCGACCAGCGCGACGGTGCCGGTGTACCCCCCGGCGACGTCGGCGAGCGCGAGCAGGGTGAGCCCCGCGACGAGGATCGGCGCCGCGCGGAACCTGCGTACCGCGACCGCGGCGAGCGGCACGGTCACCAGCATGGCGGGCAGCGCCAGCCCGTGCGCGCGGATCATGTCGACCTGCGACACGCCCGGCGGCAGCAGCGCCGCCACGACGGAGATCGTGTTCGGAATGGCGACGAGCGCCAGAGGGAGGGCCACCAGGGTGAGCAGCCCGATGACGACGTCGACCAGCAGAGGGACGCGCACGGCACGGACCGGCGCGGCGGTCCGAGCCTGCGGTACGGGAGGGACGGCCATGGTTGCCGACTTTAGCGCTTCGTCGTCCCTTCGACACGGCGAGCGACGAAGATGGCAGTTATCCACAGGGCAGCGAAGATCACCCCGAGGAAGAACATGACCGGGACGAGGAATCCTGTGGCGATCGTCAGGACTTCGAGCACAGTGCCCGCGATATAGGCGGATGGGCGTTTCAGCATGCCGACGACCACCACGCACAGGACGGCGAGCCCGAGCCCGACGGTCAGCGCGAGCGGTGCGGAGACGTGATTGATGGTGATCGCGACCGGGCTGATGAGCGCCACGACGATCGCCTGCATCCCGAGGACGCTCGCGCAGAGCCGGCGCATGCCCGGGGTGACCTCGAACACGCCGCTGCTCATTTCGCCACCTTGAGGAGGATGCGCGCGTCTCCCGCGGTCACGACCGAACCGGTGATGAGGACGCCGGAGCCGAACTCGTCGCCCTGATCCGCCAGTGCGACGCCCGTGTCGATGGCGTCGTCGAGCCGGTCCTCCACGTGGACGCGATCCGGGCCGAAGACCGCCTCCGCGCGGGCCGCCAGGTCGTCCGGGCTCAGCGACCGCGAGGAGGAGTTGCGGGTGACCACGATCTCCTCTGCAACCGGTTCGAGCAGGTCCAGGATCGTGTCCACATCCTTGTCCGCCATCACGGCCACCACCGCGACGAGCCGGGTGAACCCGAACGCCTCGGTCATGGCCTCGACCGTCGCCTCCATGCCCGCGGGATTGTGCGCCGCGTCGACCAGGACGGTCGGGCCACGCCGCACGACCTCCAGCCGCCCAGGGCTCTTCACCTGGGCGAACGCCTGCCGTACGACCTCCTCACCGAGCGGGTCGTCACCGGCCGTCAACGCCTCCACGGCAGCCAGGGCGCCGGCCGCGTTGCCCGCCTGGTGTCCGCCGTACAGCGGCAGGAACACCTCCTCGTACACACCCTTCAGGCCCTTGAGCTGGAGCATCTGGCCGCCCATGGCCAGCTCGCGATGCAGCACGCCGAACTCCAGCCCCTCGCGGGCCACCACCGCGCCGGCCTCCGCCGCGCGCCTCATCAGCACCTCGGCGGCGGGCAACGGCTGCTGCGCCAGCACGGCCGTCGCCTTGGGCTTGATGATGCCGGCCTTCTCACCGGCGATGGTCGCGACGTCCGGTCCCAGGTAGTCGGTGTGATCGAGCGAGATCGGCGTGACGACCGCGACAGTCCCGTCCGCGACATTCGTCGCGTCCCAGGTGCCGCCCATCCCGGTCTCGATCACCGCGACGTCCACCGGAGCGTCCGCGAACGCCGCGTACGCCATCCCCGTCAGCACCTCGAAGAAACTCAGCCTGCCCACCTTGGCGTCGATCATCTCCAGGTAGGGGGCGATGTCCGCGTACACCTCGGCGAACCGCTCCTCCGACAGGGGCTCGCCGTCGATCACGATCCGCTCACGCATCGACTGCAGATGAGGGCTCGTATAACGGCCAACCCGCAGGTTACGCTCGCGCAGGAGAGCCTCGACCATCCGCGCGGTGCTCGTCTTCCCGTTGGTGCCCGCGATGTGAACGACCTTGTACGAGTTCTGGGGATCGCCGAGGATCTCCATCAGCGCGTTGATCCGGTCAAGAGTGGGGCTGAAATCCCACTCCACTCCCCGTGCCATGATCGCTTGCTCGACGGCTCGATATTCCACGACCCTCAGCGTACGGGAACCCACACCCGCCCTTTCACAAGGCAGTAGGCCGCACGAGGGGCGTGAGACGCGGGTCGAGGAGAGCGTGAGGGATGCAGGGCCGCTGATCCGCGGGACCGCGATCGGGCGGGGGGCTGGGGGTGTGCGTGGGGGCACGAGGGGGGCTGGGACTCGGGAGTTGGGGCGTGGGGAACTCGGGGGGGTGTGGGTGGGGGTTGGTCACTGCGCCGGCCGGAAGGTCCGGTCCTCGCGAAGCCCGCTCCGCTGGGCCTTCGCTGCGGTCCTCCCTCCCGCCCGCTCCGCTCCCCTCACGCTGGCGCCCAGCATCCCGGGCCTCGGGCCGGCCCCTCGGCCGGGCCCACCACGCCGGCCCTACCGCCCTTACCGGCCCTAGTGGCCCTAGTGGCTCTAGTGGCTTTACTGGCCCTGGACGTCGCCGGACGTCGTCTGCCCCCGGAAATGCGAAAGCCCCGGCCGTCATCGGCCGGGGCTGAAAACCCACACCCACACACTCAGACCCACACCCACCCAGACCCACGCCCCACACCCCCTGCCGGGGAACCCCGCGAAGGGGAACAGGGGAACAGGGAGGAGGGGGTGCGGATATGCGGAAGGGCCACCCCACCGGGA